>JAITNZ010000047.1 GCA_031290205.1 Spirochaetaceae bacterium | reverse complement strand
AACGGGCAAAACTCAGCTTTTTTCTCTTCTATATATGCAGAAAAAAAATTTTGCGGTTTGGCTGGGGAAATTCCCGGTGGTTTTTCATGCAAAAACGCGAAGGCGCAAAGGGAAGCGCGATTTCTTTTTTTTTGCGGCGAACTGAAGCGCGTGCCGATAAAGACGAACACGCCCATCCCCAAGTGCAAAATCTTCGAGGCGATGAAGCTCTTGGACAAGCTTGAAAAGAAAGCCCGCGTGAATTGCGGCGAGGTCGTCCTCCAAGACATCTGCAGGACAGGGTCAAGTTTGTATCGGCGCGGAGTTTGTAGCAAATGCTTATGACGGAGTTACACCCCAATATACTGTTCGAGATTACTCGTGCGGCGGTGAGCATTGGTGGTTGGTTTGTCCTGTTCTTTCTGCTTGACCCGCCGCGTACGCGCTTGCGGCAAGTTGCCCTCTTGGTGAGTATGCCGATCTGCTATACCGCCTTTATGATCATCCCTTTAAGCGATACGGGGAATGTTATCCTCTGGACCTTCATCATCCTGCTCTTCGCGCTACTTCAAGGCAAGCTGCGCACCTCATTCTGGACGGCGCTCTACTACATCGGCATTGAGGCAGCTATCGACAGCATCCGTCATTTCTTCGTCATGTATTTTCTTGCAAAACCGTTTCGGGGCTACACGCCCGAATACTATATTCAGTTCAACCTTCAGTATTTGGTGGTGCTTGGCTGGACGCTTTTTTATTATTGGATAATGAAAAACCGCAGTTGGAAGATGCCCACGCGTTTCTGGATTATGACGGCGCTCCCTCCTTTCGGTATGGAGGTCTTGCTTACCCGTTATGCGGACTCGGCGCGCGCCGCTTTGGCAGCGGGCGTCAACATCTACCTTGACGGCATCCTCATTGGGCTTTTCCTGCTTGTGCTGAATTTTTTTACATTTTACCTGTATATAAAGCTTTCTACCGCATACGAAGCGAAGGTTTTTGCCAACAAAGCGTCAAATATTCCGCCGGTCTACACCCGAGAGGCGGGTTTTTCCGCCGCCTTCATCGAAAAATACGGCATTAGCGCACGGGAACAGGATATTGTCAAAGCAGTGATGCAGGGGAAGTCCAACAAAGAAATCGCCAATACTGTATTTGTATCCCCAAAAACCGTGGAATTCCATTTGCGCTCTGTTTACAAGAAAACCGGCGTGCCTAATCGTTTTGCGCTTTACGTGCTGATTAAGGATGACGATGCGTAGGGGGAATTGAGAACTCTTAGTCCTTGCCGGTCAGGCGCTGGCGGACCATGGTGGCGATTAGCTCCGATGGGGTTTGTCGGGCAGCCATGGACTGGGCATTGAGGATACGCGCAGTGGTTTCGTCCAGAGGGACAATTGACATACCTTTGCGTGAAAAAAACCCTGTGCCATTGGGTCCGAGCTTTGGAGTAGAGCGGGTTAACAGTTCGTCCAGTGCATCTGCTTCTTCTTCGGTCATTTTTGCCATTCTCATCTCCATCGCACCATCGTAGACTTTGGTCTCAATGGCATGACGGATATCCGTTTCCGTCACGCCATGCCTGAAAGCTGCCTCGTTGAACCTGATAGCATCATTCATACTGTCATTCTACTACACCCTCCGTCTTTTGTCAGCACTCACAAAAAAGGCGCACAGCTCTCAAGCCACGCGCCTTCTCTCTTCCGTTCGCTCGCCACTTCCCCGCCTCATACTAAAGGCACAGCTAAAACCAGCAATAAACCTGCTTAGGCGGTTCAGATTGCGAACGCCGTCAGCATGGGCTGAACCGCCTAAGGCGGAGCAATAAACCTGCTTAGGCGGTTCGGACTGCTGGCGCCGTCAGCATGGGCATAAAAGCGCCTTAGGCGCACTAGGGACCGACGTTGAAGCGGTAGTATTTCGTGGTTTGTTCGTCTTCCGAGACCACTCTGATACATACGCGCGCCTCGTTGCCAAACGAGATGGAGCCGCTGCCGCTTAAATCAATGTTCACGGGTCTTCCGGTTCGCAGAGATTTGTAATCGGGCGAACGGTCCCAGTTCGAGTCTTTGTCAACGAAGTAGCTTACGACAGCGCCTTCGGAAGCAGAGTTCAGCGTTACCGTCAGCGGTGTGGCAGACCACAAGGCGCGCGGGGTCTTGGGCGCTCCATTCGCCGTGCTGGGGCTCGCGCTTGCGCCGCCGCCCGCCTGATTAATATTGAGCGCCTTATCCTGCACGGTTATCGTGGCAAGCGTTGCGCCGCTGTTCTTTCCTTTGGCGGGGGCATCCCGCGAAGGGCGATCCCGATCTTGCCGCGGTGGGGAAGCCGCCGCGCTCTGTGTCGCCGCGCTCTTGTCCGTCTGCTTCATGGGGACATCCTTGCCGTCAAGCACGAGGGTCATCATCGAACCGGTGGCAGTTTTAAGGCTAAACGTGCCCCATGTCTTCCTTACGTTCGATGCCGGGTCATAGATTGTCCCTCTTCCGGTAGCAGCGCTATAGTTGTAGGCGCAGCTAAGCTTTCCCAGAAGTTCCAGCGTGTCGCTCTTGCTGAACTCCAGCGTTACCGTCTTTCCATCCGCCGCATCGACATAGTAGGTTCCCACCAAGCTGGTCGGGTATACTGCTGCAGGCTGCATGGCTTCGCCGCCGAGTTTACGAATGAGGGCGCTATAGCTGAAGTTCTTGCTATAGGTTGCCACGATGGCGGCGCTTTCCACGCTGATAGCACGGAGCCGCAGGTTATAGCTGGTCCCCATAAGAGTGATGGAGCCGGAAACAATGACCTGCGCCCCCAGCTTCTGCCCGATAGACTGGGCGCTGGAATCGCTCACTTCGCCAGAGAGCTGAAAATCCATCTCCTGTTGGATTGCCGCCAGGTTCTGCCTATCAACGACGGTAAATACCCCGTCATTGACGCCGTTGTTAATCAATTCCTCGATAATATATTCCGATAGTTCAGGCGACTTCGAAGTAAAGTTGAGGAACGCCGCTTTGCTTCCCGACGCAATTTTTTTGTTGAGTTCGTCGGAACCCGCTCGTATGGCGTCCGTAAGGTCGTCCTGTTCGAGCCATGTTTTGAAGCCCGCACAACCTGCCGCCATAACCAGAGTCAGCACTGCGCTTAATACAATCGCGCCTACCGTGCCGAATTTTTTTGTTCTCATTTTTGTTTGCATAATTTCCTTCCTTCCAATTAGTGTTTTCATTTATCCCATCCTTTTCCATTTGGCGCAAAGCTGTAGAGCCAAGGTCCCCAGCCTTTTTTGTCCTGAATACGGGCGCGAATAACCACGCCGTTATCAATATCTTTCGTGTCGTCTTTATATACGATGCTCCACCGAAAGAGGGGGTTGGCAGCGTTACCGTAAGCATTCGGCTTGCCGCTTTTCCATTTCGGCGTCTTCCATGTTGAATCGTCCGCAGCGCTCTCGGCTTTCGTCAAACTGGCGCTTGTCTGTCCGGCAGCGTAAGCCTTAAACTGAACCTGATAGTTGTCCGCGCCCGCATCGCCATTGGCTTCGTCAAACTGTTTGGCAATGTTGACATACATGGTATTGGGACCAGGCTGAACGGTGATGCTGCCGAGCACGGGTCCCTTTGGTGCGGGAAGAGCCGGCGCTGCATTGGTGCGATTCATCTTGAGCGTGTAGGCAGCCAGTTTCTTCGTGCCGTCCAGCACATCCACGGTAAAGACATTTTCGCCGTCTTTAACGGGGTAGGACTTCGCTTGTTTTGCGCCGTTCACCTGCACTGCATACTTGTGCTTTGAGTCAAAAATGGCGTCAATGGTGAGGTAGGCGTGGATAACGATTTCGTTGTCCTTTGTCTGAAAGGAATAGGTCGTCTTATTGTGGCTAAATCCTTCGGTCTTGAGGAAGTCGAAGGGCTGGCTGTCCAGAAACCAGCCCGACTCGTTCTTGTTATAGACACAGATGTAGCTAAAGACGCCGTCATCCGGCGCAGCGAATACGGCACCGGCGTTTGCGATAAACAAAACAACCAGCAGCCCTACAAACAATGCAATTTTCTTCTTCATTCTAAAATACTCCTTTGCCTGAAACAAAAATTAATCGCATCCCTTCTGCGGATTGGCATCTATCGCTGTGGAGAAACTTTTGTTTTGTTTCATAAATAATTTTTTTACATGGTAGAGGCTTTTGGGGAAAGCAAAAACTAGGATTTGCCCTAATTCTATAAGGGTTTGCCCTAAATCGTATAAGGGTTTACCCTAATTTTTGATTTTTTGAGTATACGCTTGCCATTGGGTTATATAAAGCTATACAAAAGGCGGGAAGCGTAGTATACTGGGAGCAGGAGAAAACAATGGAACTTTCATACACATATTGGCAAGAACCGGACGGGTGGCTCTTGGGCTATTTCAATGCATGGCCCGAACATATAACCCAAGGGAAAACCGTGGAGGAATTGGAATTCATGCTTAAAGACATCTATGAACTTATGGAACTGGGTGAGGAGGCACAGCAAAAGAGTCCTGTTCTCATGCAGGGCGAGCTTGCCCTTGCATGAAAAGGGCTCTCTTGTTAAAAAAACTTGATCTGGCGGGGGTGGTATTTGTCAGGCACGGCGCAGGACATGATTTGTACCGGCAACCTAAAACCGGCAAACAAGAGTCTGTCCCGCGACACGCCGACATTAACGAACGTTTAGCCAAGGATATTATCAAGCGACTTTCCTGAAACTAAACCAATTTCAAACACCGGATCGCTGCCCCCACCCAAAAAAATTAGCGTCGACCGTTCCTTGGCTTGTCTGTCTCCTTCATCGGGACATCTTTGCCATCAAGCACGAGGGTCATCATCGAGCCGCTTGCGGTGCTTAGGCTGAATGTTCCCCAGGTCTTCCTTGCCTTCGAGGCGGGGTCGTAGATGGTACCCTTTCCGGTGGAAGCGTTATAGTCGTAGACGCAGGTAAGCTTGCCCAAAAGTTCCAGCGTGTCGTTCTTGGTGAACTCCAGCGTTACCTTCTTTCCGTCCGCCGCATCGACATAGTAGGCGCCCACCAAACTGTTTGGGTATGAAGGGTGCCGGTCATTTTTTGGCGGCGGCGCCTTACCAAGGGCGGGGAAGTTAAACTTGAACGTCTTATACTCGCTCAGCTTGCCTTTCGTGTTTGCCACCATCAAGATTCCCCTTGGTTTCAAATCGAACTCCCTCGTGTAGGAGGCATATTTGCCGTCCAGAGTGAGTTTTTGCGTGGGCTGTAAGATCAAGTTTTTACCTTTTACGGTAAATGTCCCCGCTTCATCGGGGCTATCGCTTACGTCCATGATATAATAAACGTAATTGTTCCCGTTGAAAGCCCAAACACCCCAGGCAGACCCCATGAGCTCTTGCTTCCACGCGCCTTCAAGCGATGACTGAGCGAATACAGCACCGACGTTTATGGCAAACAAAACAACCAACAGCGTCAGCGCCAGCGCCACAGGCGCTTTCTGCCCATGCGAACGGTGTTCACAGTTAGAACTGCTTAAACAGGTACCGTGCCTTGTTAGCGCCGCGAAAAACAACATAAATTTTTTCTTCATAAGAAAATACTCCTTTATCTTAAAATAGAATTTGTAATCATCGTAAAAGCTTTTGTAGGAAGGGAAAACTAGGCTTTGCCCTAAATCGGACTAGGGTTTACCCTAAAAGTGTGTTTCGCTGTTAAGGCTTTTCAGTTAGGTGGATAATGTAACACTTAGTTGCGGGGGCGTTGCGGGGGTGTCCCCCGCTGGAGGGGTAGCGCGCAACAACGTGCGCGCGTAGGGGGGGGCTCCCCCCTTCTTATTCTTCTCTTTCTTGCTATTAGCAGCTTCGTAGGGAAGCCCTGACCGCTTGGGCTTGGGGAGTTGCTGAAGGGTTGGGGATTCCTGTATACTAATCGCATGATAAAAGGTTTGGCAAAATTAATTGTGGCGTTGAACGGCAATCAGAAGAAGAGTCAGATTGCCGCCGGCTTTGCGTGGGGTGTTCTCTTGGGTTTTCTACCGGTGGGGAATGCTTTTTGGATTATGCTCTTTGTTCTTTCGTTTTTTCTGGTACACAACCAGGGTGCGAAGGTCGTCAGCATGGCGGTGCTCAAGCTCCTTATGCCGCTACTCTATCCGCTGACCGACAGCATAGGCTGGCTGATACTCAACGCGGAGTTCTTGCGGGATTTTTTGACGTTCCTCTACAACACGCCGTTTGTGTTGTTCACCAGATTTAACAACACGCTTGTTGCCGGTGCGCTTGCGGCGGGGCTCGTTCTCTGGCTTCCTGTGTTCATCATTTTTTATTTTTTCATACCGTTCTATCGGAATTCGCTGTTACCGAAAATCCTGCGGAGCAGTCTGGCAAAGCTGCTGGGCAACATTCCCTTCATCGAAAAGATCCAGCAGGCGATAGGCGTGATACATGCAGTGAGCAGTGATTAGTGATTAGTGATTAGTGATTAGTGATTAGTGATTAGTGATTAGTGATTAGTGATGAGGGAAAAGGGAAGAGGGAAGAGGGAAAAGGGAGCAATGAGCAATGAGCAATGAGCAATGAGCAGTGATGAGGGAAAAGGGAAGAGGGAAAAGGGAAGAGGGAAAAGGGAAAAGGGAGCAATGAACAGTGAGCAATGAGCAATGAGCAATGAACAGTGAGCAATGGCAGTGAGCAGTGAAGAAGCGAACAAAAGAAGACATGAGGGAAAAAGTAATGAGTGATATAATGGCGAGCAAAAAAAGCGATCAAAAGAGGACATGAGGGGGATGAAGTAATGAGTGATATAATGGCGAGAAAAAGAATAAAAGCAAAAGATTTTGAGGGGAAGTATGTGCGGTTTCTTGAGCAGGGGGGGGATAAGGAATTCTTTCGGGCGGCTTTTGAGTTGGAGGGGGATTACTATGTGCTTCGTGCGATGGACGATAAGAAGGATAGCAAGCGGGTAGCGGCGCTTTTCAAGGCGATTAAGGGGAACAGGGCGCTACCGGTTAAGGTGGTACCGCTTGCCATTTTTGCGGCGGTGGTTGTGGCGCTTGGTATTTTTGTGCTGGTGTTTCTCAATCCATTTTTGGAGAATCTTACCGAGCGGGGTTTAGAGAATGTCTTTGAGGCGCGTGTTGACATTTCGGGTTTTAATCTGAGCCTTATTCGTTTTAACGTCAGCATTGAATCGATGAGTGTAGCGAACCGCGACGAGCCGATGAGTAATTTAATTGAGATGGGGAAGACGGGGGTGAGGCTGCGACCGCAAGCTGTTTTACGCGGCAAGGTGTATATAGAAGAGATTCGTGCCGATTCGCTGCGTTTTGGGACGCCGAGGAAGGTATCGGGT
Organism: Spirochaetaceae bacterium; assembly: GCA_031290205.1. GTDB lineage: Bacteria > Spirochaetota > Spirochaetia > Treponematales > Breznakiellaceae > JAITXS01. Next base: position 6,474 of record JAITNZ010000047.1, on the reverse strand, counting down.
GCGCTACCGGGGCTTGCGGCGAAGAAGGCGGAGTCGGCGGCGAAGGCAAAGAAGGATGCGGGACCGCCGCTTATTGATTTTCAGCATTTTGATGCGGCGGCGCTATTGGAGCGTGAGTATGACAAGTTGCAATCGGTAAAGATGTATGAGGAGGCGCGTGCCTTTTACGACGGGCGTGTCGAAAGCTGGACGGCGAAGGTGGAGGATGTGAAGGGGCAAGCGGGGACTCTTGAAAAGTCCGCGCGGACGATTATCGGCTTCAATGTGAACAGTATAGATGTGAAGAATCCTGCGGATATTAAGCGGGTATTAGAGCTTGTGGCAGAGGGGAAAGCACTTTTAGAGAATGTGCAGAAGGCGTCCAGCACGGCGACCGAGATGGTGAACAGCGTTCAGGCGGATATAAAGGCGGCTGATGCGTTGCGCATAGCGGCGCAGAATTCGGTAAGCAATGATTTAGCCCGCTTTCGTTCGTATTTTGATTTTTCGGGCGGCGGCTATAATCAGATACTCGACCCGATACTGGAGGAGATATTAAGTTCAGAGGCGCAGGTCTATCTGAGTTATGGGAGGCGCGCACTTGAGGCGCTCGACAAAGTGAAGGCATTATCGGCAAAATTGCCTGCAAAAACGGAGGGCGAAAAAAAGGCGGCGCTTCCGGCTTTCAAGGGGCGTGATGTCATCTATCCTTCGCGGCAGTATCCAAAGTTTTTTCTTGGCATACTTGCTTCGGATTTTGAGGCGGGCGGCGCGCATTGGGGTTTCGACCTGCGCGATGTTTCGTCCGATCCTGAAATCACGGCGAAGCCTGTATCGTTAAAGGTTGATTTTAGCGAGACAGACGGCGCGAAGCGCTATATCAATTTTGCGGGCGAGGCGGACATGCGTTCGTCTGCCAACGAATTGTTCGAGGCGAAAATTGCCGGTGGCAACATTGCCGTCAATTTTGAGCAAGGGCTAGAGGAGCTTGGCATTGCGGGCTTTACCGGCAATGCCGATCTTACCATAGAGGCGGCTGGAGGCAGGGACGGCAGCGTGAGGGCGGGGGCGGAGTCGAAGCTTACCCGTGCGGCGCTTATCAAGCCGGAGGGCACTGTAGCGACGGCGGTAGCGATGGCGGTAGCGTCGGTGCCGTCGCTCGATTTGGGCGTGCTCTACACTCGAGCGGGCGCCACCGATGACGGCATCGGCGAGAGCGATTTTGCGATTACCACCAACATAGGCGATTTAATTCTTGCGTCGTTAAAGAAGATAGCGTCCGAATACGCGAAGCAGGGGATAGCGATGCTCGAACAGGAATTGCGCGCGCGATTGCTACCTGTGATAAACGAAAGCATCGTCAGTCAGAAGGACTTGGACAGCCTCTTTGCTCTTGCGAAGGGCGATAAAGCGGCGTTAGCAACGCTACAAAGCTCGTTGCAGAATAAAATCGGCGAATTAGAAACCAAGGCGCGGGGGCAGGCGGAGGAGAAAGCGAACGAGCTGAAGGAACAGGCGCAGCAGCAGGCGAAGGACGCGCTCGGCAACGCGCTTAAGGGCAGATTGCCCTTTTAGTGGCATCTCGTGGTAAAAGAAACGCTCACTGCCGGAGGCGATGACGACGGCAGGCGGCTTGACCGCATTCTCCGCAAGAGTTTTCCTGCGACGCCGCTTTCGGCGCTCCACCGCTTATTGCGCAAGGGCGCCGTTACGGTAAACGGCAAGAAGGCGGCTGCCGCTACGCGGGTGAGCACAGGCGATGTGATTGAGTTTACGATGGAGGGGGGGGGGGGAGGAAGAAGGGAACAAGGAACAGGGAACAGGGAAGATGTCAGTTCGCTAGTCTTTGATACTATCGGGAAACCTCACAGAAACAACATAGATTTACAGAGTGAAAACCCGTTCCCCGTTCCCCGTTCCCCCGCTGCTATGCAGCGCTCATTGAGCATTCTCTTTGAAAACGATGATGTTCTGGCGCTCAACAAGAGCGTTGGTGTACTTGTACATGGGGAGGGCAGCCTTGAGGGCGACGTCAGGGGCTATCTAGCCGGTAGGATACCGCAATCGCTTTCGTTTAGTCCCGGTCCCGCTCACCGGCTGGACAGGGGGACCAGCGGGCTGATACTCTTTTCAAAAAGTCTTGATGGAGCCAGATACATCAGCCGGGGGCTGCGCGAAGGCATTTTTTGCAAGACCTATCTTGCCATTGTTGAAGGCAAAATCACCGGCGAAGAATTTTGGGAGGATGCTCTTTTGCGGGACAGGCAGGCAAAGAAAACCATCGTCGGGCAGGGTGAGGGCTTGTGCAAGGCAAAGAGCGCGCTAACGCGGGTAAAGGCGCTTGCCCACACGGAGCGCCTCACCCTCGTTGAAGCGCGGATAGAGACGGGGCGCACGCACCAGATACGCGCTCAAGCCGCCGCTCGCGGACACCCGCTCGTCCACGACCGCAAATACGGTGGCACAGGCAGTGCCTCAGGCATCGGCGGCAAAACCTTTTATCTTCACAGTCATTGCATTGAATTTCCAGTTGATAATCCGCTCCACTTAGCGCCCAGGATAACGGCGCCGCTCCCGCCGGCATTTCAACGTATGATTGACACTTTCTTTATGGAACAATGAAGCGGCAGGGCAGTGCGTGATAATTTGCCCTTTGACGGGAACCTGCGATAGCATCTCTCTGATGAATTATCGATAAATAATTTGACTAATAACCCCAAATGACGAACACTAACAGCAGAAGGAGGGGGAAGTCTCCCCCTACGGGCGCACTGCGTTGCGCCCTACCCCCTCTGCGGGGGGCACAGCCCCCCGCAACGCCCCCCACGGCTAAATCGGCGGCAATCCGACACGAGGCGCACACTCAGCATTGCAATCACATTTTAACGGCAACTAATCTAAATTAGGGCTCGAAATTTTCGATGCTGCGCATCGCCCACTTAACGCCTCCCTCGTCAGCAATAGGCACTTTCTGCCTTCTACTTATTCGCAGTGGGGTTTAATACCCCGCCCCTTGGGGCGGCTAAATTATGGCAACGCTAAGAATTCATGGTAGTAAACCCCACACGTACAAAAAATTTCCTCTACAAAAAAAAATACCCCGCTGCTTGCGGCGGGGATTTTTTATTGGACTTCGCGGTTTTCTTATTCATCCTGCAACTCCCCACATTTTCGTTGCTGACTGAATACTAGGGCAAGGTGAGGATGAGTTTTGCGATATTTGCGGCATTTGCCGTGCCAAGCCGGGGATAAATCGGGAAGAGCGCAGTGCGGAGGCTGAGCGAATAGGCGGCAGGATAGAGCTCGCCTGCTGTAGGAAGCGCGCCGATGACGCTGGTGGAAAAGGCGCTTTCCACGGCGATTTCTTTTTTTTTCGCATAGGCGGCAACATCTTTCATACCGGTTTCGAGGATGAGCGGGAAGGCAATGTTATTAGGAATGAAATCATCAACCTGCAAAAACCGTTTATGCCGTCCGCGCATCGCGGCATCCGTATAGAGGCGTGCGATTTCCTCGCGTTTTTCCGCGCAACGGGCGGCTTCGCGGAACTGGACAATAGCCATCGCCGCATTCATATCGGGAAGCCCGTATTCAGGGGGCAGTTCCGGCAGGTTGCGGAGCGCCGCCGCATTCCGCCGCTCCATCGCAAAAAGCAGGGCGCCGCCCCCCGCCGTCAGCAGGTCGCGCTCTTCCAGCCCCAGGATACTCAGCGTGCCGAATGTGCCGGCTTTTCGTTCACCCAGCGCGGCGCCGTAGGAAGCCGAGCAATCTTCGATAAGCGGGATGCCGAGCTCGGCTAGTGCCAGCATATCGGGGAGGATGCCCAGCCCCTCGTAGAGCGCGATACAGCGGACTTGCACATCGCCGGCTTTTTCCGCAGCCGCTTTGAGTAAATCGGCGCTGACGCAGCCCGATGACGAATCGACATCGCAGATAACGGGGACCATCCCCGCATCGTCTATCACGCGCAGATAATACTGAGGAGACAGCGCCGAAATGAGGACGCCGCCCCGCTCATCATCAGGCTTAAACATTTTTATGGCAAGATTGAGCGCCATTGCGGGACTGCGCAGGGCAAGGGCATAATCGAAATGCAGATTTTCTTTTGCGATTTGAACGAGGCGTTGCGCTTGTTCACCCGGACCAATTTTTTCTTCAACGAGGACAGTAAGGACGGCATCCATCTCTTTCCGCCTGATGGTAGGGGAGTAAACTTCGATTTTCATCTAAAAATCAGATACCTAGGACCGCAACTACCCTTTCGAGCACTTTTTTTCTGTCCAAAGGTTTGACAATATAGCTTTTCGCGCCGGTAAGGAGGCATTTTTTGACGACATCCTCTTTACCGAGGGCGCTTACCATAATAACTTTGGCTTCTTTGTCAAATTCCAGTATTTTTTCGAGCGCAGACACACCATCCATGACGGGCATCGTAATATCCATCGTCACCAGATCGATAGTGCCGCCGCCGGCTTTGTATTTTTCTACACCTTGTGCGCCGTCACCGGCAGTATCAGCGACTTCAAAGCCATCCGAGCTCAAAATTTGCCCCAATTGTTTGGCAATAAACATAGAATCGTCAACGACGAGTACCCTATACGCCCCTCCGCCGGGTTTCGCCCCCGCAGGCGGCTTCTCATTTGCAGGAAGATCTGTTTTGGCAACCATCACCATGCTCCTTGAATCTTAAATAATTTAGCATCGTTTATGAATTTACACCGAATGAAAATGAGTGTCAATAGCCCTTCAGCACCTCGAGTGCTCTTCCAAATTCGTGGTAAATTGGGAGTAGGTGAAGAGGGGGGATGGGGAATGGGGGATGGGGGATGGGGAACAGGGAACGGGGAACGGGGGATGGGGGAAGAGGGAAAAGGGAAGAGGGACAAGGGAAAAGGGAAAAGGGAAGAGGGAAAAGGGAAGAGGGAAAAGGGAAGAGGGAAAAGGGAAAAGGGAACGGGGAACGGGGCACGGGGAACGGGGCACGGGGCACGGGGCACGGGGAACGGGGAACAGGGGAAGAGCATACTCCGCAATCTTTCTTCACTGCTCATTGCTCACTGTTCACTGCTCACTGTTCACTGTTCACTGTTCACTGTTCATTGTTCATTGTTCACTCTTCACTCTTCACATAGTCTATTGCAGCCTGAAGCTGCACGTCTTCTCCGGCAGTAAATTTGACAAGGTCAAACGGAACTTCCCCGTCGTCTGGTAGGACGCCTTCGCCTTCGTAGTTTTCGAAATGCAAGCCCCGCGTCTGATAGCCGGCTTGGACAACTTGCGTCCAAAGCTTGTTGTGTGTAAAGCTGCCGCCGTGGGTATAGAGGGGCGTCTCGTTTCCGTTGCGGGGACCGGTGGCGCCCCAGGTTCTGGTGCCGATGATGCGTCCCTTGGGCATTGCCTTTATTGCCATGGGCATCAATTCCCCGCAGGAGATTGAATAATCATTGACCAGAGCGACGACGGGAATCTTGCCGGCGTTTGGCGACATCCAAATGCTCCCAGTTTTGGCGGCTTTGAGGATATAGGGCACCCAGGGCATATAATCCAAGCGGGCGGCGCCTTTTTTAAGCCGCTCATGGGCAAAGGTAAGGTCGCTTGTTAAGAGGGGGCTTAAGAGGAGCGGTATATCGATATTCGAGCCGCCGGTGTTTCCCCGCAAATCAAATATAACTCCTTTGCAAGCCGGGTTGTCTATACCATCCCAATAGGCAGTTCTTATTGCGTGTACCGCCGCATCATCGACGTTGGAGTTAATCTCAAATGCGCTAAAGTACAGATAGCGGATGTGTCCGCCGGGTACGTCAATGGCGCCTGTCGCCATGCGGATTGGATCATCCCCCTCCACCGTCGCGGTGAGAGTCGTGCCGGTCATATAGTGGGATACAGTCCTGGACCAAAAATTATTATTCATATCTCCCGATGTATCCGTCCAGTAAAATGTATCTGCTGGATCGGCATTGGGAGGATGCCGCGCTTCGACCTTTGTCTTCGTCGGAGAATAGGTCCGAGGCTTGGTCGGAGAATAATTAGGCGGAGGATCAAGCGGGCTATAATATTCAAAGCGGACTCTCAAATGCCCGTCATGAAGCGGGTAGACCATCTCCCGGATATACTTTCGTGCGGTAGTTATTTGAGCCTGAGCCTCTGGAGAGGTATCCGCGACATTGTAGTCGCCCAGCGCCTCAAAGAGGGGTTTGTCTTTGTTCCAGACCTCGTCCCAATAGCCGGTCGGCTCCACATCCCAATAGACATAGTTCACGTCCATTCCCTGCCAAAACGTTTTGAAAATGTCGGCGTAGGAATCTGACGCGGTCAGGTAGGTATGCCCGTCTTTCTTTCCGTCTGACGAGTCTACCGGTGTTAAATCAACGGTCGGTCTGCATGCGGCAAGGGCGGCAAATGCGGCAAACACGGCAAATGCCGTGCATACAAGTAATAGTAGTTTAATTTCTTTTTTCATTTTGTTCTCCTATAGAAGAGGGGTATGGGGTTTGG
>JAITNZ010000020.1 GCA_031290205.1 Spirochaetaceae bacterium | reverse complement strand
GAGCATGCGTTGAGGATATATACCCACCTTCGCCCGGATGCACAGTGGGGACCGAAATCATGTCTCTGTTCGGGAATGATCAACGTCGAAGCGCGGCAGGAAGAGCAAGCCATCGCCGACTTTGAAATCGGCTTAAAACACCAGACGGTCCAGTTGGATACCGAAATAGAACTGAAATACCAACTAGCCGCCGCCTATTTAAGGCTGCAAGACATTGGCGCCGCGATGAAATACCTGCAACAAGTGCAAACGCTTAGAGAGAACTATAAGAATGTTACCGAACTCATCGAAAAACACAAAGAGTTAAACGCCAATAATAATTTACAGACATTTATCATGGCGCCTTCGGGCGATTTTATCGCTCTTTGCCGCAAAATCGTTATGACCTATTTTGCCAAAGCCAAAGTGAAGATCACGAAAACAGCACTTACCAGAAACGACTGGGCTGACCTGACAGCCGAAATCGACACGCCAAAATGGTCAGATACCGTGATGTTCCGGTTTATCCGGACTCAAGGCGCTATCGGCGAGCTGGTCCTCCGTGACTTCTATGCACATCTTAAAGATGTAAAAGCAAGCAAGGGCATCTGTATAGCCGTCGGCGCTTTCAGTGATGAAGCGAAAAAATTCACAGACAGCCGACTGATAGATCTTATCGAAAAAAACAAACTCATGGCTATTCTTAATCGAATTGATACTAAAACACAGGCGGCGGTCCCGGAAACGAAAACAGAAGCGCCGACACCGGAGCCGAAACCAGAAGCCGCGGCACCGGAACCGAAAGCAGAAAATGCCGTCCCACCGCTTGAGTGAGATAGCAAATTCGCGCTTTTTGAGCGTGAAAACTACCAGCTATTGTAGCCGCCGGACTTATTGTCGCGGCGCGGAGGCTTATCCATTGCCTCGTTTACCCTCATAGCGCGTCCTTCAAATGTCTTTCCGTTCGCTTTATCAATTGCCTCGGCTGCTTCTTCATCAGAAGCCATCTCAACAAAACCAAATCCTTTCGAATTACCGCTATCGCGGTCCTTAATAATTTTTGCGGATACTACGTTTCCAAAAGCTGAAAAATAGTTCTGCAAAGTTTCCTCGGTAGTATTGTAAGACAAATTACCGATATAGAGTTTTTTACCCATCTAGAAAATTCCTTCTCCCGCCTTAAATTGCGGGATAATTTATTGTAACACAAGCCTTTTAAAAAAGCAAGCACTAAATTTACAAAATTACCGATTTATTTCGCGGTAATTCAAAATAAACCCCAAGTGAACAAATCGCCCTTCTCATCGTGAAGGCAAGGCTAAAACCGCCTGAGGGGTCTTGACAAAATAAAGTCTTTTTATTACTCTATCTTTAATGGGGCCAGTAGCTCAGTTGGTTAGAGCACTGCTCTGATAAGGCAGGGGTCATAAGTTCAACTCTTATCTGGCCCATTCCTCGCTGTCCGGTATCCGGTCCCAACCTTCATAAACGGATGCCGGGCAGCTTTTTTTAATCCCAAATGAACGAAGCGCCTACTTTTTACTGTTGTTCGGCTGTGAATCGCCTTTCGCTTACTAAAGGCAACGCCGAAACCGCCTGAGGCGGACTACTGTAATAACTGCAAGACCGTCTGCGCCCGCTGGTTCGCCTGGGCAAGCATTGCGGTGCCCGATTGACTTAAGACCTGCTCGCTGGTATAGCGCACCATTTCACTAGCCATATCGGTATCGCGGATGCGGGATTCCGCCGCTTGCAGGTTTTCGGCGCCGACATTCAGCCCTTGGATGGCGTGTTCGAGCCTCGTCTGATAGGCGCCAAGGTCTGTCCGCTGCTTGCTTACCAGTTTGAGCGCCGCGTCGATAGTGCCGATCGAGCGGTTTGCCTCGCTGGCAGTCTCTAGCGACATGATTGACTCGTCGGAGACATCGCGCATACCGAGCGCCTTTGCCGTCATAGTGCCGATATAGGCGCGCTCCCGCTGGTCAATGTTTGCCCCGATATGAAACCACATCGACGCGCTGACAAAATTGCCGCCTGACTGGCGGGCAAAGCGCCCCGTCAAAAGATTCATCCCGTTGAATTGCGCATGAGACGCGATGCGGTCGACTTCGTCAATCAATGACGAAACTTCGACCTGTATCTGCATCCGGTCTTCTTCGGTGTAGATGCCGTTAGCCGACTGCACGGCAAGTTCGCGCAGGCGTTGTAAAATATCCTGACTTTCTTGCAGATAGCCTTCCGTTGTTTGAATAAAGGATATACCGTTGAGCGCATTTTCTGAAGCTTTGTTTAATCCGCGTATTTGGCTGCGCATTTTTTCGGATACCGCGAGTCCGGAAGCATCGTCGCCCGCACGGTTAATGCGCTCTCCGCTCGAAAGTTTTTCCGAGCTTTTATCCAGTTTGTTCTGTGTTACCTTGAGCGATCTGTCGGCAAACATCGCGCTTAGGTTATGATTAATTATCATAATTTCCCCCCATTTAGGAATTTTGGCTTAACCGCACACCGCGATTGTAACTCAGGCACTCCTTTGCCCAACACTTTGAATATCGGCTTTACAGCAATAAGCTTTAGGTTTTTTTGTTTTCGTGTAATAATAGCAAGATATCATGCGTTTCGATTACCCAATCAGGCGATACAGGCACATGCAATTTCCCGTTACGATAGACGGCTAAAATCATAAAACCGCTCGTTCGGCGGACATCAGCCTGCCTTATGGTCTTCCCGACCCATTCTTCAAGCGGATTCTTTTCTGAAATAGTATACAATTCCGATTCTTTCAATAAATCGATGATGTTTGAATCGAGCAATTTTCTGGCAAGTTTTACCCCCATTTCGTATTCCGGTAATATTACATCTTCAATACCGAGGCTTTCCAGTATTTTTTTCTGCCTCTGATTACTCGCTTTTACGATAATGCGATGGACCCCGTGCTCTTTCGCTACCATTGTCGCTATGAGGGTCGCTTCAAAGTTTTTACTGGTAGCGATAATGACAATATCAAAATTTTCAAGCCCCAACGATTTCAACGCAATCTCATCAGATATATCAATTTGGATAGCATGAGTCGCATAATCGGCAATTTCTTTAATATGATTCTCGTCATGGTCACAAGCAAGTATACTTATTTTATATTCTGATAATGTTTTTACCAGACTCGTGCCAAAACGCCCAAGCCCCAAAACGGCGATATTTTGCTTTTTTTTATGCTGAAACATACCCTTACCCTATTATTACCTGTCCATCAAGATATTTTTGATTGGCGAAATTCGCCTCCAGTTTCATATTTAACGCGACCACAATCGCAACCGGTCCTAAGCGCCCTATAAACATACAGACCATCATAACAATTTTTCCGATATTAGTAAGGGTTGGGGTGATCCCTGCGCTTACTCCGACCGTTCCGGCGGCGGAACACACTTCAACAAAAATATCCAAAAAAGGATGATATACATCTTCATTATTTTCGGAGGAGCAAAGAATAATCGTCGAAAACAAAACAACTAAAAATAACGCGCAGGTAACGGTTAATGCTTTTTGCAACAGATCAACCGGTAGAGTTCTGCCAAACGCTTCGATATACCGTTTACCCCGCAGTACAGAGAGCATCGAAAAAAACAGCACCCCCAGCGTAACGGTTTTAATACCGCCTGCGGTTCCGGCAGGGGAGCCGCCGATAATCATCAACAAACAAGAAAATAATTTTGATATATCCGTTAAGCCCCCTTGGTCAACCGTATTAAACCCCGCTGTGCGCAACGTAACCGATTGAAACAAAGATGCTACTATTTTATCGGGCGCTGATAAGTTTGCGATGGTGCGCGGATTATTCCATTCAAAGAACGCGAAAAACAACGCCCCCGCTACTATCAAAATAATGGTAACTACCAATGCAATTTTAGTATGCACCGAAAAGGCACGGAAGGCAGAACGAGTCTGTGGCGTCTTTTTTAGCATCGAGGCAATTTCAATGAGGACGGGAAACCCTAATCCGCCTGCGATGATAAGAAGCATGATAACACTATTAATCATAACGGCTGTTTGATATGGCATCAGCCCGACAGGTCCTAGATTATCAAATCCCGCATTGCAAAAAGCCGAAATTGAGTGGAAAACACCCTGATAAAGCGCCTCAAAGGGGGGCATTCGGGCATTAAAGTAAAAAGCGAAAAAAAGAAAAATAGCGCCGCTTATTTCAAAAATGAATGAAAATAACACCACATTCTTAACTAATTTTTCCATGCCGCCAATAGATTCCTGATTAAACGAAGAGCGGATGATCAATTCATTTTTTAGTGATAATTTTTTTTTGAATAAGAGTATAACGAGATTGAGTATCGTTAAGTAACCCAGCGCGCCAATCTGAATCAACACAAGAATGATGAGTTTACCAAACCATGACCATGTATCGAAAGTAGTGCGGACCACCAGACCGGTAACACAGGTTGCCGATGTTGCGGTAAAAAGCGCGTCAAGAAAGCCGAGCGAGTTTCCATTGCCGCTTGCGAGGGGAAGAGTGAGCAACACTGCGCCTATACCAATGACCAATAAAAAACTGGCAACTATCACATGCGGCGGCGAAAATTTATTCCCCACTTGGTACCCTACAGTTGTCTAAGGTACGCGCCGACGGCACGTCTTGTCGAGGGGAAGGCAAGCTCATCAAGCTTGATTTTATCGTAAGCGACCAGATGCGCGGCGGCAATCTCTTCTTTTTGCAGCTTCAAGTTTTGGACATCAAAATCAGATCCCAAGTGGACACCGCCCTTTTCGGACTGAAGGCAAGGCATAAAAAAGCCTGTGGCGCAAAAAAATAAATCGCAGGTGTTGTAATCAATATTTTTGTAAGGATAGCGATTAGCGAACGAGGCAAAAAAACGCAGCTCGCTTGCGGCGGGCGCCCAGCCGATTTCTTCGCGGCATTCGCGTATCAAAGCCTCGATAGCACCCTCACCCGCATCGACAAACCCGCCGGGCACGTCGAGCTTTCCCAGCGCCGGCTCCTTGCCCCGCTCAAGGAGGAGCAACGCCTTCCCCGTATCGATGATGCAGCCCGCCGCCGCCGCCACGTTATGAAAATAGACAAACCCGCAATCCGGGCAGCGGAATTTTTTGCCCCCCTCGAAGAAAATATTTTCTGACGCGCACGAAGGGCAGTATCGAAACATCCGTTACACACATCCCTTACGCGGGAAGCTCCGGTTTTCCCGCTGGTTTCGGCTTTTCCTCAACCTTTTCCTGCTTTTCCTTCACCTTTTCAGCTTTTTCCTCAGCCGGTGTAGAACAATCAGCCTTTTCTCCATCGAGCGACCCGAGGAAGCCCGGCAGGTCGAGCCCCGCCTGCTTCGCTATGTCGTGGAGGGGCGGCAGGGTCTTGACGAGGCTCCGCATGAAGTTTGAGGTGGTGCTACCGTCACTTGAAGGGCTGTCCCACACCGTAATCTTGTCGATCTTGATGTTTTTGATAGCCTCGGTCTGCATCTTGACGATCTCTTCGAGCTTTTCGACGAGGAGCAAGGTCGCCGCGCTCTTTGCGTCGCTGTTCGCCGCCGCGACGAGGGTCTGATAGCCGCCCGCCTTCGCGTCCAGCACCTTCTTGATGCCCTCCGCTTCGGCGGTCTTCACCATCAGTATCGCGTCCGCTTCGCCCCGTGCGCTCAGGCGCTGCTGTTCGGCGCCGGCTGCAGCGTTAATTTCGATTTTACGCTTTTCGATTTCGCGGGGGACAACCTCCTCGGCTTCGAGGCGCCGCTGTTCGGCAAGCGCCTTCGCCTTTTGGATCTCCGCCGCCGCTTCCTGCTGGGCAACCTGCGCGCGCTGCTCAGCTTCAGCCTGCTTCTCGGCAAGCGTCGCGTTCGACGAGGCAATCTCAGCCTTCGACGTATTCTCGCCCTCGACCGCCCTCGCGTTAAAATCAGCAATCTGGATGCGCTGTTCCTTATTAAAGTTGGCAACCTGCACCTGCTGGTTCATCTTCGCCTCAGCCTCGCCGACTGCGCCCTTCTTGTCCTGTTCGGCAACATCAACCTTCGCTTGATTGATAGCCGTAAACGCCGCCCGCTTCCCGATGCTGTCGATATAGCCGGACTCATCGGTAATGTCCGTTACGTTCACGTTGATAAGGCAGAGCCCGATCTTGTCCAGCTCGATGTCGATATTCTTGCGAATCGAGTCGAGGAAGCGCTCCCTGTCCTGATTTATCTGTTCGATGGTGAGGGACGCTACCGTGAGGCGCAACTGCCCGAGTATGATTTCCGTCGCCATCGACTCAATCTCCTTGTTGCCAAGCCCGAGGAGGCGCACGGCGGCGGAGTTCATGCTGTCCGTTTCGGTGGCAATCGCCACGGTGAAGGTGCTGGGCACATTCACGCGGATATTTTGCTGCGAGAGCGCCGCCTTGAGCGGGATGTTGATGGTCATCGGCGTGAGGTCGAGGTAGCGGTAATCCTGAATGAGGGGCCAGACGAACGCGCCGCCGCCGTGGAGGCAGCGCGCCGAGCGCCCCCCGCTAATTTTCCCGAATACGACAAGAATGCGGTTCGACGGGCAGCGTTTATAGCGGCTCGCGATGAACACAATCAGCACAAAGATGAAAATCGCCAAAAAGACAACCGACATCAACGTAAAATTAAAACTATACATTTTTTTCTCCTGCGCCTCAGGCGCTTTATACCTTTGCCTTCATTATGAAAAGGGCGTCATCAACTTCAGTTAATTACTCCGGCAAGAGGAACATCGTTTAGCACATTTGCCATGTCAATCGATTGAACCTCAAACTTAAGACTTATATCGTCTGCACATTTCCCTAATTCTTCCATCAATTCGACGGCGGCAATCCTGTTTTCTCTGACTAAGCCCCTCAGGGTATCTGCTTCCAAAAACATGGGCAATTCCTCACAAGTCGAACACCAACGACCTGCATCCTCATCCCATTGCACTAAAACTTTACCTACCATACTTCCCCCCCAATGTCACCCTATTCACTGTCCACCACCCGCTATGTCCCAAGCGGGCTAACGGCGACAGTGCGTGAATCGATGATACGGGTGATGGTAACCCTTTGGAATGATTTAATCAAGGTTCCCGTTTCGCTTGCCGCGTCCGCCTCGTGTTTGACGCCGTTCACGCTGAAGCGCGCCCTCCCCGTTCCTCCTGCGGGAATTTCGAGGTAGATTTCGGCAGCCGCCCCCAGCGCATCGGCAAGTTCGAAGACTTCGCCGGGGCTTTTCAGTTTCATCGCCAGATAGAAGAGTAGCGCGCTGAGCGTCATCACGACGGCGCCCGCGGCAACGGCGATAGCCAGCGACACAATGAAGGGCAACGTATACTGGATGTAAGCCGCCAGCCCCGTCCAGCCGAACATCGCGATAAAGCCGGTAATCGAATTGAGCGAGAGGAGCTTGAACGCGGCATCGCTCGCCGGCGTGCCCTCATGCGCATCGCCACCCCCATGCCCCGTCTCGCCGCTCCCGTCGGCATCCGCACCGAAGCCGCCGAATATCAGCAGCGCCACGCGAAGGAGGAAGAACACCGAGCCAAAAATGGCGGCAAACCAGAATACGGGGCTCGCACTTGCGCCCTCAAAAAAATCTAACACCGTTTGAGTGTAGACAACTATAGAATAAATGTATAGTGGTGGGCACGATGTGAGGAATGGGGGAAGTCGACCCCTCGCCCGATAATTGCACCCGAATCGGTGAGGGTGTTTACGCAATTAATCTAGCCGGCGTGGCGCAGAACAAGTAAACTTTACGCCCCAAATGCAGGTTCACCTTTAGGTGAACCTGCGCGCCTTCTGCGGGGAAAGCTGAAGAATAAAGTGCACCCTGCTTGTGCATCGCCTTCTGTAGTGCTAGAATGACACGGAGCCCGTGGTTCAATAGGGGGTATCATGAGGATTACAGGCGGCGTTCTTACGGGAAGAAAAATTGAAGTTCCGCCGGGGATTATCAGACCGGCGATGGACAGGATGAGGGAATCTGTTTTTGCGGTTCTGGGCAATATCGAGGGGAAGTCCTTTCTCGATCTGTTCACCGGATCTGGGATAATCGCGCTGGAAGCGGCATCCCGAAAGGCGCGCCCCCTCGAGGCGGTCGAGATGGACGGCGGAAAGCGGCGCGTCCTCCTTGACAATGTCAAGCTTTCGGCGGAACGCATTCATTGCCATTTTATGCCGGTGGAGCTCTACGTTAAACGCATGGGCGCCAAGGGCAAACGCTTCGACTATATCTTTTGCGACCCGCCTTTCCCCTACAAATATAAAGGAGAACTCCTTGCCAATATCGCCCGTTCAACCCTGATGGACGAAAGTTCGCTTTTGATGTTGCACCATCCCTCATCCGAGTTTTTTGACGCTGGCGTCCTCGCTCTTACGCCGCAGGACAGGCGGGAATATGGCCGCTCCGTCGTAGATTTTTTCAGCTTACAATCGGGGCGCCTCTACGGGCACGCTGATTAACTTATCCGCGGCAATCTTGCGCCGCCTGTAGCGGGTTGCAGTGGTTGCATAAACGGGGTAGCCTTCAATTATTGCCATTGGCATAGGGGGAAGGCTTTCTGAGGTACGCAGTCTGTGCGCTTTCATGCACAAGGACAGTATTCAGTCAGCAATGAAAATGGGTGTGTCTAGGATGAATAAGAAAACCGCGAAGCCGAAAAAGTCAAATAAGTAGAAGGCAGAAAGTGCTCGTGGATCTCTTTTTCGACTTTAAAGTAAAACTCGGCGCCTTGGCGTGGGTTGTTCTTTGGATGTTACTGGACAAATTTGACGGATACCAAACGGGGAGTTGCGCTTACCTTATCGTATACAGCACCCCCGCGCCGCGCCCAAAAATCTCGGGTTCGTACATGCACTCCGCGTGGGGGGGGGGGGTAGGGAAGACGCCTCGGCGCGAAGCGCGGAATAAAAACTGCACGGTGGTTTCGCCTTTGCGGAAGCGGTTCCAGAAATACTGCACCTCGTTATCCATGATAACTTGGTTGCTAATCCAATGCGTGCTATCTCTTTCAGTTTCGCTTTCTGAAAGTTCTGTTTCCATCGCCGCGCGGGGATTAGTGGTGAACGCAGCATCGAGGATTTCTGCGCCCGAAGGAATAGGCACCCGGAGCGCGAGGTAGGTTCTATCACGGCTCGTCGAAATACGCGCGCGGGCACGGTAGATTTTCCCGCTTTCAAGCTCGGTCGATTTAACTTCTTCGTCGTTGCGGACATCGTATATCGCATAGAACAGCCCCAAACCTTCATCGCGGAAACTCTGTAATTCCGGGGGTATCGCGTATTGTAGTGACGCGCTCCAGTAAATACTCCCCGTGCCTATACGCGATATATCAAGGTTGAGCATCGTGTCGCGCTGCAAGGCGGCAATCGGAAAATCCTTGAACGCGAATTCTTTCACCAGCGGCTGAGCGCCAAGCCCCCTGAATAATCCGCTTGCTAATTCGCGTCCTGCAAGCGTTACCGTCGAAGAGACATTCGTTTTTTCAATGTTGTCAGCTTTTATCAGCGCATCGACCGCAGAGAGGACGCGTACGGTAACGGCAGTGTTCGACCAGTAGCCGCCGTCTGCGCTTTTATTTTCAAGCAATGCATAGAGCAGCCGCGTATTCATATCATCCTTAGGATTCTGAGCAATAAAGAATTGGAGGATGAGGGCAAGCTGTTCGGTAAGGTCGTTATAATACTGATAATTATTTTTTTGCTCGCCGCTTTGGGCAAGGTCAACACCGCGAGTCGTGGGGCGCAGGAGATTACGCAACTTCAGCGCAACTTTTGCCGCTTCGCCATTTCTGGCAAGCTGGGAATACGTTAAACCACAGAATGCTAACACTGATGCGTCGATATTGGGGCGCGAAAGTATACCGGCAATGCGCGAGGCATCAACATTCTTCCCCAAAAGCGATTGCACATAGAGTGTATACGCTTGTAAGTAGTTGGTTGTTGATTCAGCATATCTATTTTTATCGCGCTGTGCTGTTGTATATATACCATCAAGGTAGCGAGTGAGCGTCTCTATATTAAATGAGGGGGGAAGGCTGAGATTCGCGAGTTTTGCAAGCGCGTATATATGAGCAACGCGCAACGATACATAATAGTCTGAATCTGTCCCGCCTTGCCAGTAGGGGAAGCCGCCGTCAGGACGCTGCACTTTAGCCCAGGATTTTATTTCGTTCTCGACAACTTTTTTGGGATTCTTCACTTCGCTTTCCATACCAAGCGCCGCTATATAATCACCAAAGATGATGAGGGGCATCACTGCCGCGCTCCGCTGTTCCATACAACCGTATGGATAGTGAAAGAGGTAGTTCACAGCGGAACTAACGAGGGATAAGCGTGTCGCATCAAGGCTGACGGTAATGCTCCCCTCGCCGTTATCTGCGTAGGACGGAATGATAAGCGCCTCGCGCGCGGAGTTTGTCGAGAGCGCGCCGGTCGTTGTTACCGTTTCCATGATAACAGGATGTTCAATCTGAATTTCCTTAATCAATTTTTCGTTGAGTATATCTGATTTTACCGTCCAGTTAAGCGACAGGAAGCCTTCTTTCACGGCGGCTATATCAAAATAGGCGACGGTATTCTCCCCACTCTTCACGGTGAAAGTGCGCTCGCTCTCTCCGTCGATAAAAGCCGCGCCCTCTTTTTTGCCGAGCCCTGTCGCTTCAGCATTATTCTCCAGCGGCGCCCCTATGCTCATGCTTATCGTAACTTTATGCGATGCCGAATCCAAATTAGACACGAGGACGCCCGCCTCCGACGTATCCCGCTCGCGCAGGCGGCGCGGCAAAATTTCGCGGACATTTATTTTATTCTGAGCGGCAATCTCGCTTTCTTTTAACGCAAATAGATCGCCGCGCACGCCAAACACGGTGATGCGATAGGTAGTAAGCGTATCGGGCAAGGTAAACTTTACGGTAACTTTTCCCGTTTCATCGGTAACAAGACATGGCTCGAACACCGCTGTCGGATTAAAATCTTTTCGTTCTTCAATCTTGCTATCCCCCCCTGCGTCGCCGCCATAGAGGTTTTTTACACTATAGGTGACAGGATCCATCAGCAGGGAACGCGAATCGCCGCCGTTTACTTTGAGGTTAAAACGTTCCTCACTATAGAAATATTCTATCGGGTCGTCTACATGGTAGTTGATTAAGTCGATAACACCGCGGTCAACCGCCATCAGCGTTAATTCGGCGTTAGGAAGCGCCTTGCCGTCCCTCATCGCGTTTAAGGTCATCGTAACTTCTTCGCCGGGCTGATAGCTTTTTTTATCAAGATCAACGGCAACCGAGAACGCGCGAACGCGGCTGTTTACATAGAGCTTCGTTACGCCGAAATAGCCCTTGGGTTTATCCAAATCGGGCTTACCATAGGTATGCGAGGGCGGACCGGAACGCACACTATACGATGCTATAGAAACATATACAACAGGCACATAATTGCGCGCTATAGGAATGTCGATAACATTGACCGCTTGAGAAAACGTTTTAACTTCTTCAGTAAATATTCCTTCACGCTCGACAGTGATAAGATAGCGTCCTTTTGGCAGCGGGCTTTGCAGCATCACCTGAGCGGTATCCCCCGGATTATAGAGCGGCTTATCCGCCGTCAACCTGAGTTCTTCGGCATTTTCCATATTCCAGAAACCCCAATCAGAACCGGTAGCATAAAAACCATATTCCGTTAATGCTTTTCGTCCCTCGCGGTCTTTCGACGAGAGGCGGAGTATATGGTAGCCCGCTTTCAGCGGCTTGACCTTCAGCCCCCCCCCTAATGTCATATCCATGCTCTGTTCGCTTTCGCTCACCAACTCTTCGATGTATCTATCGTATATAGCGCCGTTCACCCCCGGCTGCTGGACGCGATTCCAATCGCGGCGGACAAGCTCAACAGAAAGCGCCCCGTCGTTTTTACCCCCCCGCAACAAAGGCGCGGTAGTGGTGAGTTTTTTACCGTCGGGGCTCACGGTGATATAGTTGAAATGCATCTCGGCGCCCGCTTTAGGAAAGCCGCCGCCCGAAGGTTTTTCGATGCCTATATAGTAGGCGGCAGGATGCACCGTAAAACTTTGCGTCGCGCTCACCATAGACGCGCTTACATCGCTCACGCTTGCTTCGACCGAATACTGGTAGGGGGCGCCTACCACACGCGCCTCGCCGGTCTTTTGGCTAAGAGCCGCCGCGCCGTTACCGGAAAGCGTCCCGTTGGATGTATTGATGAGTGTGTTGCCGTCGTAAGCATTGCGGGGACCAAATACATAGCGAGTGAGTTCGGGAGTGTTCGGCGCAAAATAGGATAGCTGCCTGAACCACGATGCGTCATAGTTCGCTCCTGCCAGCGTGCCCCCCGCCAGATACGAAGCCTGCACGGTTACATTGATATCATCACCTAAAATAATATCGCGCACGGGTTTGCTTATCGATGCCTGAAAGTTGACGCGCTCAAAATAAGCAATCGTAATATGCGTATTCGCTGATACAGCATTCTTGGTATCGGTAGTCCCCCCCCCTCTTCGGTACACTAAACGGTAGGAGCCGGGGTCAAGGTCGTCGGGGATTTCGATGCTGCCGAAAAAGCCGCCGGACTCGCTTGTTACGCCTTCGACAACTTTCACCTGCTTACCCTGCCACGCCTCTTGTTCCAGCACCACCTGATACTCACCGGTATATATCGCATACTTCCCGACGATAAGCGAGCGGTCGACACCGCGGAAGGTGAGCGTTTCGCCTGGTTTGTAAAGCCCCCGGTCGGAAAACATAAACGTCACGGCATCAAGGCGCTCGGCAGTTTGAGGGCGCCCCGAGTAGATGCCAAACGAGTATGCGTTATGGGAGTTGGGGGCGAATATGGCGCGGTCGCCCTTTTTTTTAGCAAACACAAACGGCGGATCCCATGGACCGGTTAGCGTCCTGAAGACGCCGGCGGGAAGGTCTATCAGCGTAAAGCCGTCTTTGCCGGATACCCCCGTTGCCGCGCCCTTAAGCTCCTCAATATCGCCTGCGTCCTCAACCTGATCTCGAGGGAGTATCTTCACCACCGCACCCTCGACCGGTTCCCCCGTCGAAAGGCTCGTTACTAACACGACGACGGTATTAAAACCATAACGCACGGTAAGCCCTAAGTCGGTAACCTGCACCGTGAGTTGGTTTGTTGCGGTCGTATCCTCATACTTTGACTTCCCGCTACTCCAATCGGTATACCTATACCCATTCGGCAAAAATAAACTCGCGTTAAACTGAACAAAGCCGCGCCCGTCTTTATTAAGGTAGGGAACTAAATCCATTTCTTCGAAGCGGCGGATATTTTTCTCGCCCTTTTTCAATATAGTTTTTACATCATCGTTAGGAACATATTTATACCCCCTGCTTTGCTGGAAGGGGTTCTCGATTGTTTCGAGGGCGAACCACGAAGGCTCCGCTATATTGCGATACTCAAAAAGCAAACGTGGCGGGAATTGCGCTTCGAGCATCGTAAATCCTGCATCAATAAAATTCGCATAACCCTGCGGCTCTGGCTCGCTCGGCGCGGTAAAATCACCAATTTTTTCGTCGCCCAATTTTCTGCCGTTTACATCTTCCAGTCCAGGGGCAATAATTACCTTAAATGTTTCGTTATAGCTGTATGGCAAATTATATACCCGTAGCGTCGTATCGAATACTTCGATATGGTCATGTAAATCCCAATTTTTGTCCGTGCTGATTGCGGCGAGCGCGCTCTTTTCATTAAGCCCGGCGCTGAATTCAAAATCAATCATGTTCGAATACTTACCCCACCCGCCGCTTTTTAATTTTGAATCGAGCAAGCTAAATTCAGGCAGCACTTCAGGCTGAGGGGGGGGGGGGGGCGTCTCCGTTTCAAATGTCCACCGGCGGACGCCGCTTATCAGATTCCCATAGAGTGATTTTGCGTCATCGGCAACTTCAACGGTATAGACCTGAGCGCCCTTGCAGGGTTCCTCAGATTCAAAACTTAAAAAAGCCGTGCCATACCAGCGGAATGTCCCGTTAAGCGGCGGCGTAATCGTCAGCAGAGGCGATGAAGACGCGGGCGCGCCTAAGGCGGCGAGCGGAACCATCGCTTGCGAGAACATCACATAGATTGAAGGGCGCTGAATCGTGGACGAAAGAAAATCCCGCGGTCCCCAGTCGGCAAGCGTCAGCGGCTCCTTCGAAGACTGCACAGTCCCCGCCGCCGCCTTCGCCTGCGCCGCCTGAATCCGCGCGATACGTTCAGCATTTTGTGCTGGGTCAAAGTAAGGCGTCTTATAATCGGTAAGCGAGCGTAGCCCCCCCCCCACGCGCCCCCCTTGAGAGCT
>JAITNZ010000217.1 GCA_031290205.1 Spirochaetaceae bacterium | reverse complement strand
AGTCATGTGGAGGATCATATCGAACGTATGGACATACTCCGCGAGTATGCCGACGAGCATAATGACAGGCGCATCTGGCTCGGCGCGGTAGGCGGCGCTCTTCTGGCAACCGATGCCCGTAAAGCCGCCCTCAAAGCGGGTTTTTACCTCATCGAACAGTCAGGCGATACCGTCCAGATTTCCGTCCCCGACGATTTCAAACCCAAAGAATGGATCTACCACGCGCCAGCGGGTTTCGTTGCAAGTGAAGAATGAAGAGAGCCTCCGGCGGGGTCGGGGGCTTTTTTTGAGGGAGTGCATTAAGAATTTGTCCACATAGACACAGATTTTCACTGTGCAATTTTCTTCATCTGTGTTAATCTGTAATTACACGACCAACATCGCATCGCCGTAGCTAAAAAAACGGTAGCCGCACTCGATTGCTATTTTGTATGCGCCAAGAATGAGCTTTCTGCCGCGCTCCGCATCTATGTTTTGCGCGCAAAATGCGGCGACGAGCATCAGCAGGGTCGATTCCGGCGTGTGAAAATTGGTAAAAAGCGCATCTATCACCTTAAATTGATACGAGCCTCTGATAAAAATAGCCGTCTCCCCCCTACCCCGCATTAAACTTCCGTCTTTCCACGCCGATTCAAGGGCGCGGGCTGTCGTCGTCCCGACGGCAATAATTTTCCTCCCCTCAGCTTTTGCCCTTTCGATTTGGACAGCCGCTTCTTCATCAATAAAAAAAGATTCGGTGTGCATCTTGTGGTCTTCAATATCCTCTGTCCGCACCGGCAGAAATGTCCCCAGCCCCACATGAAGCGTGATGAACGCCGTCTCGACGCCTTTTTCTTTCAGCGCGCCGAGGAGTT
Organism: Spirochaetaceae bacterium; assembly: GCA_031290205.1. Lineage (GTDB taxonomy): Bacteria > Spirochaetota > Spirochaetia > Treponematales > Breznakiellaceae > JAITXS01. The sequence goes on along the minus strand of JAITNZ010000217.1, from coordinate 7,773 downwards.
CCCCGCTAAAATGCAAACCCGCCGTCGGCGCGGCGGCGGAGCCCGTCTCCCGCGCATAGACCGTCTGATAGCGCGCCGAGTCGTCTTCAATATCAGCGCGCTTTATATATGGGGGGAGCGGAATATGCCCATGCTTTTCGAGCCACTGGTCATCTATCGGGTCAGAAAAACTGAGGAGGAGTCCGCCGCCCTCATCTTCCCAAATTACCGCCGTGTTACCATCAGCAAAGCAAGTGGTGCCTAAGGGTGCCGCGGGCACTTTCTTTGCGCCCCGCGTCAACACTTTCCAGCATTTTCCCCCGGTATCGCCGACTGGATGTGGCGACAATAAAAGAAATTCCCGCTGCTTGCCGGTTTTTTCGTCTGTCCCAAAAATCCGCGCCTTGCGTACGCGGGAATCGTTAAATACCACGAGGGCGCCGCTCTCTATCAATTGCGGGAGATCGTTCATCCGATAATGAGCGATTTTTTCGGCGCTGCGGTCAAGAAGCATCAATCTGCTCTCGCCGCGCGTTTCCGGCGGGAATTGCGCGATACGGTCGGGCGGGAGCTCAAAATAAAAATCGGTTTTCTTCATCGCGCCCACGCGTTTCCTTTTGGTCAAGATGTTTGTAAGCAAGGGAAGTCGCTACCCGCCCGCGGCTCGTTCGCTCGATAAGACCCGCCTGAATAAGATAGGGCTCGTAAAAATCTTCGAGGGTGTCCGCCGCGTCGCCAACCGAGATCGCAAGCGTTTCCGCGCCGACGGGACCCCCGCCATAACGTTCGATGATCATCCGCAAAATATCCCTGTCCTGCTTTTCCAGCCCCAGGCTGTCGATTTGCAGGCGGGAAAGCCCGAAACGGACGACTTCGAGGGATATAAGCCCGTTATTGTCGCCAACTTGGGCAAAATCCCGCATACGGCGGAGGAGCCGGTTGGTAACGCGCGGCGTAAAACGCGAGGAGCGGGCAAGGAGGGCGACCGCCTCATCCTCAATCTTGATGTTCATAATCGAAGCTGAGCGACGGATAATCGCCGCAATATCTTCGCTCCGATAGAGGGAAAAATGGCAGGTAATGCCGAAGCGGCTGATGAGGGGGCTCGATACCCTGCCCGCCTTCGTCGTCGCCGCGGCAAGCGTAAACGGCTTTATCGGAAGGCGCATAGTCCGCGCGGCGGGACCCTGCCCTATTATCCAGTCCAGCTCGTAATCTTCCATCGCGATATAGAGCATCTCTTCGATTACAGGTTTGAGGCGGTGGACTTCGTCGATAAAAAAAACCGCCTTGGACTTGAGGTTGGTGAGTATGCCGACGAGGTCTTTCGGCTTATCGAGCGCCGGCGCGGATGTTTCGACAAAATCGACGCCCATTTCGAGGGCGATAATATGAGCGAGCGTCGTCTTCCCCAGCCCCGGCGGACCTGAAAGGAAAATATGGTCGAGACTCTCGCCCCGCTCGCGCGCCGCTTTGATGAAGACGGCAAGGTTCTCCTTCATTTCGTTCTGCCCGAGGAATTCGTCGAGCTTGAGCGGGCGGAGCGCCCTGTCCCGTTCATCATCGGGTAGCGCGACTTCGCTGTGAACTACCGGTTCTATTTCCTCCGTTTTTTTCTGTGCCATGCTGCGGCAACGCTCCTCTGTATGCAGTATACCAGAAGCGGTAATCAGTATCCAATACCTTCAGCGCCTCCCGCACTTGAGCTGCCCCCGCGATTTTAATCGCGGGGCACGGTCGGGCGAGGGAGGCTTGCCGAAAAACGGGCACCCTCGCCTACGGCGGCATTATTGCGTACTGTGTCCTCGACACAAGCAGTAGCTTGTGTTTTTTTACTGCCTAGTTATATACCAGTGATGTTTTTCGGCAAACCTCCCCCGCCCGACCGTCTACTTCAGCAAATTTCCCCGCAACACAAGTGGTGCGGGCTTTACGGACGAAGGTGGTAATAGGGAGGAGGGTTCGTCAGCTAAGCCCGCCCCGCCCGGCTACGTCAGCAAATTCCTCCACAGCAAAAGCGGTGAGGGCTTTTCGACCAATTGGGTGGGTGTTGGGGTTGTTGGCTGACGGTGAAGCCCCTCCAGTGAAGCGCGCGGTAACGAGGATGGCGGCGAGCGCTGGCGCGTCCGCGCTTGTGCCGCTGACCGAGAAAGCCTTCCCCCTGCCCAAGTGCTGAGGGCTTTTCGACGAAGGTAGGATTAGGGGAGGAGGGGGAAGTATCCCCCTGTCAACAACTTACGGTAGACAGGAGTGCACTTCCAAATTCCGGGTAAATCAGGCGGAGCTGGTGGGGTACGTCACCCCCTCCGCGCCGCAAATTGGGGTCGCTCCCCCCTCGGCGGGGCGCCGCCCCGCAACGCCCCGCTGGGGGGGCGAGGTGCCCCCCCAGACCCCCCGTTTGCATTATAGGTATCACTTTAGCATTTACCCCGAAAAATAAAGTGCACCCGGTAGACAGCAGGCAATAAACCCACTTCCACCACAAGCACAAGTCAAACTGTTGAGATGATAGCCATACAAGAGGAAGCTCTCGCTTAAGTTGTTGACAGGGGGCTCCCCCTCCTACCCTACTCCGCTCCCTAATTTCCCTCTTCGTCCGAAAAGCCCTCACCGCTTGGGCTGTGGGAGAAAAAAAATCCTAAACGTAGCGGGGCGGGCGGGGGAAGATTGCCGAAAAACATCACTGGTAGTCGGATTTAGTGCCGGTAAGCGGGCACTGGCTTTATGTAAGGCAAAAAAAACCATCACTGTCAGCAAGCGTATGGCACCAGTAAATGCATTTTCTAAGTGGCAGTAAATACGTCCGACGAGGTGAAGTACTTGCTTAGAAAATGGGTGCCCGTTTTTCGGCAAGCCTTCCCCGCCCGCCCCGTCCCCGCAATTCGCTGTTTCACTGCACAACTTAGGCAACAACGCCCTTCTCATAGCGAAGGCAAGGCAGGAACCGCCTGTGGCGGCGCGGGGCAGCATAAGTGCGGGAGGGGCTGAAGGGGCTTGACTTTGACGCTGTTTTGCCGATACTGTAAGGGTAAATTATATTAATTTTACTATTAAACGATAGAGAGGTGTGATGTGGGAACAATCATTGGGATTGCGGGCGCCGTTCTTATCGGGTTATTCTTAGGCTGGATTATTAGATGGTTTTATGCCAGATTTCAACTTAAAACAAGTGAACGACTTGCGGAGAGGGTTAGACGGGATGCAATAAAAGAAGCTGAAGCTATTAAAAAAGAGATGCTGTTAGAGGCAAAAGAAAAAGTTATCAGTGAACAGCACCAGCAGGAGAGGGAAACTCGGGATAGAAGAGCGGAATTACAGCGGTTTGAGCACCGTATTGCTCAAAAAGAAGATACTGTTGACAAGAAACTCCGGCAAATAGAGCGGACGGAACAGCAGTATGCGGAAAAAGAGAAGGTTTTTCATAAGCGCGAAGAGGCGCTACAAGGCGAAGAGGCGCGCTATCGTGCGGAATTGGAGCGTATTTCGAGTTTGACTGCGGAAGAGGCGAAGACGCTCATCATCCGTGATATGGAAAACGAAGCCAAGCACGATGCTCAATCTATCATCAACAAGATTGAAAGCGAGGCGACGCTTGCCGGCGAAAAGAAGGCGAAGGATATTCTCGTTACCGCTATTCAGCGACTTGCCGCCGAGGTAACCGGCGATATCACGATTTCGACGGTGCCGCTTCCCGGCGACGAGATGAAGGGGCGGATTATCGGGCGTGAGGGGCGGAATATCCGCACGCTCGAGACGGTTACCGGCGTTGATGTGATAATCGACGATACGCCGGAAGCGGTGGTTATCTCGTGTTTCGACCCTGTGCGCCGCGAAATCGCAAAAGTGGCGATAGAGCGGCTTGTCGTCGACGGGCGGATACATCCGGCGCGTATCGAAGAGATAGTGGCTAAGGTCTCGAAGGATATTTCGCAGAAAATCTTCGAGGAGGGCGAGAAGGCGCTCTACAACCTTGGCATCCATAACATCAGTCAGGATGCTATCCGCGCACTGGGGCGGCTCTATTTCCGCACGAGTTACGGGCAGAATGTGCTTTCTCATTCAAAAGAGGTTGCGATGATTGCCAGCACGCTTGCCGCGGAGATTGGGGTGAACCGCGAATTGGCGAAACGCGCGGCGCTACTTCACGATATTGGCAAAGGTGTCGAAACGGACAGCGATTTGAATCATGCTGAAATCGGGATGGATATGGCGCGGAAGATGGGGGAAGACGCGAAGATTATCAACGCAATCGGAAGCCACCATGGTGATATTGAGCCGAGTTGTATTGAAAGCGTGATCGTCCAGATTGCCGACGCAATTTCGGCGGCGCGTCCTGGCGCACGAAAAGAGACGATGGACAGCTATACCAAGCGGCTGAAAAATCTTGAAGATATAGCGATGAGCTTTAACGGCGTCGAAAAATCCTTCGCGATTCAGGCGGGGCGCGAGCTGCGGATACTCGTGTATAACGATATTATCAGCGACGGGCAGTCGGGCGAGCTCGCCCGCGATGTGGCGCGCCGTATCGAGACCGACCTCCGCTATCCGGGCAGGATAAAAATAACCGTCGTCCGCGAAACGAGGATCGTCGAATACGCCCGCTAACAGAGATGAACCGCCCTTTTCAAAGTGAAGGCAAGGCTGAACGTGCCGCGGGCACTGCCTGTGGCGGCATCCTCATGGTCGGCGATGTCGTGGGCGAGAGCGGGCTTGCCGCGTTGGAGAGCCTGCTTCCCGCGTTAAAAGCCGATTATCGGGCGGCGCTTGCCGTGGTAAACGGCGAGAACGCAGCGGACGGCATCGGCATGACCGAAGTGTGCGCCCAGCGGATTTTTGCCGCCGGCGCCGATGTGATTACAACGGGGAATCATATTTGGGAAAAGCGGGATTTTTTACCCCTGCTGGACAGCGACAGCCGGATTTTGCGCCCGTTTAATTACCCCGCAGGCGCTGTAGGGCACGGCTCGACCCTCATCGAGCGGGAAGGTTTTAACGCGCTGGTCATAAACCTTCAGGGGCGCGAGTACATGCACGCTATCGACTGCCCCTTTAAGGCGTTTGACGCGCTGGACGAGTCGCTCGCCCTTGCGCACGCGCGCCCGATAATCATTGTTGATTTTCATGCTGAGTCCGCGCAAGAAAAAGAAGCGCTGGCGTTCTATCTTGATGGGCGCGCGACCGTTGTCGCGGGGACGCATACCCATGTTCAGACGGCGGACGAGCGGATACTGCCCCAAGGCACGGCATATATCACCGATTTAGGGATGTGCGGCGCGCGCGAAAGCGTCATCGGCATGGATATGACGGTCTGCCTTAACCGCATCAAAACGCACGTGCCCTACAAGATGGAAGCCGCAAAAGGCGCGGGCTTTATTCAGGGCATCGCCGTCCATATCGATGCCGCAAGCGGCAAGGCGCTTTCGATTGAACGCTGGAAACGGCAATGAGGCTGCTCGTCCTCGTCCCGCACCGCGATGCCGTGACGGAGCTGCGCCGCGAAAAGCCCCAGCTTTTCTCGGAAGGCTTTTTGGGCGCCTATTCGTTCCCCCTTGCCGCGCCGCTGGCGGCGCTGAGTGCCCCGCTCAGCATTGATGCCTTGAAGGATGCGGCAAAACTGGTGCGCCGCCAGTTGCGCGAAACGGGCGGGACTGATGCAAAAATAACCGGAGAGCGGCGGGATACGGTTCCGCTTTGCGATGAGTATTCTATACTGGGCTATGCGCTTTCACTCGCCCCGCCCCCGCTGAATGACGCGATTGTCCTTCAGTATTTCTCAAAAATCGTCCTCTGCGAAACGCTGGTTCCAGTGTCCTGTCCGCAACATCTTGCTAAATCCTTTTGCGGCTTCAAACCGCATCCCGAATCTGCGGCAATTATTACGCAATCTGTTTCGGACAGGACACTAGCTGAATGGGACCCGCTATCCTCCCCGCCGTTCAGCGCCGGAAAAATATCTTTTCGGGCGGCTGCTCTTGCTAACATGGTTATCCGCCCGCTTGGTCCGAAATTATCTTTCGAGTGGAAGGTCGGCGCTCTTGTCTGGCTGGGACGCTAATCTTTTGTATCAGTCAAATCTGCCCAGTAGTATAGTAGTATCCAAAAAATACCCCCACGCGAAGATGCGGAGGAAAGAAAAGTTTGTTGTGGTTCTGCGTGGGTTAATTGGGGGAAAAGCCTTCCCCAGCGCCGTCGATTTACCCCGAATTTTGAATTGCACCTTTGCCCATGGCAATAATTGAGGGATACGCTGAAAGTGGCTCAGGCACTGCCTGCAAACACGAAGTTGCGGATCTCGGCGGCTAGGTAGAAGGAGCCTGTGCCCAAAACAGGGAGTTTCTGTGTGCGTGCTGCCGCGATCGCGGTGCGAATTGCCTGCTCGGTATCCTTGATGAACTCAATCTTGCCGCTGTGCGCACCCGCAGTATTGCTAAAAGTAGTAAAAACTTTTTCAGGCTCGCTCACCTTATAGGTGCCCGGCGTCGTGATAAAAATCTTTGAAAATTGCGGGATGAGCGTGCGCGCCATAGCCTCGGCGTCTTTGCCCTGCGCGCAACCGAATATGAGGATGCCGCCTGCGCCGTAGAGCGCGGTAAAAGTCGCCGCGCAGAGTTTTATGCTGATGTCCGTGTGGGCGCCGTCTATGATGATGGTGCTTTCAGGATTGTCGAGTATCTTCTCGAAACGGGCGGGCAGGCTGACGGCGGCGACCGCCCGCTTGATCGTCTCGGCGGGGATTTCGGGATATGCTTTGCGGACGGCAAGGATCGCAAGCGAAGTATTGAAAGCCTGAACCTCGCCGGGCAACTTAATCGTAAGGCAGAGCGGCGCCTTGAAGAATTCCCCCGTCTTGTCGATAAGCGTCCAGCTTGTGCCCGCTTTGCTCACGCAGATATTTTTACACTCGGCAATATCGGGGAAGTAGTACAGCGGGGCGCGCCGCTCGCGAGCCGTGTGCGCGAACACCTCGAGCGCCGTTTTGCCCTCACGATGCGTCTGCTCCGCCAGAATCACGGGGCGCCCCTGTTTGATGATGCCCGCCTTTTCCCCGGCAATCGCGCGGATAGTCGTGCCAAGCATATCGGTATGCTCCAGCTCGATGACGCTTATCACCGAAACGAGGCTCTGCGCGATATTCGTCGGGTCGAGCCGCCCGCCCATGCCCGTCTCGACGGCGAGCACATCCACACCCGCTTCCTTCGCGCAGAGAAAATAGTATAGGGTGAGCAGCTCGAAAAACGTAGGTTCGGGGGAGCCGCCGTCGGAGACCGCCTTCAATTCGGCAAACTCCTTCGACGCGGGGGAAGCGAGCGCGTCCGCAATTTCGCGGAGCCTGTTCCCCGCTTTGACGTAGACCGCCTCGTCAAAGAAGCGGTCGTTCAACGTGATTCGCTCGCGGTATTCGACGATGTGTGGGGAAAGGTAGCGGGCAACTCGTTTCCCGGCGCGGGCAAGGATTTCGCTGACCATCGCCGTGATAGAGCCCTTGCCCTTGGAGCCTGCCACATGGATTGCCGGCGCGCACCGTTCGGGATTCCCCGCCGCGCGCGCGATAATATCCATACGTTCCGAGCGCATCGGGGGTTGCGCGCCCTGTTCAAGGTTGACAAACTGCCCCAACCAATCGAAAACGTTGTGCGAGGATGTAAAAGGACTATGTTCTGACACTGGAACCTCTCTAACAAACTGAAAGCGCCGCAACGCCCTCAAATTGAGTATATAACAAAAAGCAGAAAGATTGAAGTCCGCCTCAGGCGCCGTTACCGCGCACCTTACTGTTTAACACAGATGAAGAGG
>JAITNZ010000212.1 GCA_031290205.1 Spirochaetaceae bacterium | reverse complement strand
CGGCGGGGGGGCCCCCCCCGTGGGGGGGCGGGGGGGGTTAATTTTATTTTGGGGGTAAAATACCTACCCCCCCACCAAACCCCCCCGGGGGGGGGGGGGGGGCCCCCCCCCCCCCCCCAGCGGGGCGTTGCGGGGCGGCGCCCCACAGAGGGGGTAGCGACGCAATTTTGCGGCGCGTTGGGGGAGACTTCCCCCTCCTTATACTGGAGATTTCCATAGCGCCTACCTGATTTACCCCGAATTTTGAAGTGCACCCGAAGGTATTGGTGTAAACTGAAAATAAATGTATATTGTAGATAACAGATGAATCAAATTGGGGCGATAATAGCACGGTGAGTAAAAAAGCGGTTTTTAGGATATTAGAGATTTTCGGTTTTGGAATGATTGCCGTGCTTTTGGCGTTGCTCTTTTACCCGCTGCAAAAAAAAATCCTTGCGGACATCACCGCGGTGCGGGACGCTTGTATTGCCATCGTGGAAGAGCGCCTTGATAAAAAAATATCCTATTTGAGCATGGGTCCCTCGATCTTTGGGGCGCTTGATTTTCGGGAAGTTGCCATCTATAATAATGATGGTGCGCCTTATCATAAGGAAAATGCGCTTATCTCGATAGATCGCTTGCGTATAGGATATTCCTTCTGGGATATTATCTGCGGAAATCCGCAGGGGGCGGTGTCGTCCATCATCATTGATAGACCGCTTATCAATTTCGATTCAACAGACGAACTGAAAAAGCTCTTTGCAAGTGAAATCGAGCGAAATACACCTGATGACGAGCACGATGAAGCTTCGATAGAGATGCTTGGCGCGAAAGAAGACCGTACAATCGCGCAATTACGCGAAATTATCTCTCAATTGCCCGAAGGTTTTAAGCTCCGCATAAAACAAGGGGCTGTCAGGATGCAGATCGCCGGTAACCATCTGAGCTTAAATTCATTTTCGCTTGATTCTTCCGTAGTGGGAAAAAGTTTGACCCTTAAAGCGGACTGGAAAGCGGAAGCTGCGTTAAACTATTCCGGGAAGGAATCATTCTTGATTTCTATTCCGGGGAAAGCGGACGGACGTTTTGATTTTGAGGCGGTGCGCGGCGATTTTAATGTTGTCTTTCCCGAAATATCAACAAAATATTTTGCGCTGAGGCGGACGCGCATTTTAACCGTATGGACAGAAAATTATATGACTGTGCGAAAAATCGACGACAGCCTTCCCTACGATATTTTGTTTAGCGCGAACTTCGACACCTCAACATTTAACGCGAAGTTAAGCGCCGATAATTTTTCATTTGCCAACATCATTACCCTCAAAGGAGCTTTGGCGGAGTATAATCCATGGATTACCGCCAAATTTTCGGGGGGGGGAACTTTTCAAAAGAGTGAGGGGGGGGGGGTCGTATATAATGCCGATTTTACCGGCGCCCTGCATAATACATACCCGATAGGGAAGGGCTTTTTCGTCCTGAGCGCGAGTGGAAATGAAAAAAGCGTTCGGTTTAAGAATCTAAAACTCGATCTCGCGCGCGGAGCAATATCGTATAACGGGTCTCTTGCTTTTACGCCTGTTTCTCCTAACGGCACATTACAAATACAGAATTTTTATTTTGGTAAAGATGGTAAAAACGGCGCCTCAACTCCGGTAACCGGTGAATTGGTGTTTTCAAGCAGCAAGGAGAAGATAGCTGTTTTTGCATCCGAGCTTAGATTTGCCGACAGTATGCTCAGCGCTTTTGATATTGAGGCGGTGCGCAACGGTAAGCATTGGGCGCTTGCTCTGTCGGCGCTCTGTGACACCGGCAAATCGGACGAAGACCCCCGCGTGGCAAGCATAACGATGCAGGCGGATTTAAATTTAGACGCTCAATCCTGTTCGGCGACCGGGCGCATCGAATCGTTCGTGTTACAAGATTTGATTACCATTGCGGGCGCCGTGATGGAATTCCCTCAGCAGGAAAGCATAGTCCAGAATTTCACCAACGATATTGATATAACGACAGAAGTATCATTCGACACTAATTTTAAGAATGTGTTCTATAAGGTTCCCCGCCTTGTTATGGTGTATCATGGAGTTTCGGATATTAGTTCGGTTTCATCGTTATATGGCTCCGATAAAATGTTTGATCTATCGGAATGCCACATCGAAGCGGGCGGCGGCATTGATATTAAAGCAAGGGCGGATTACGCGGATGCGAATAATGTTTCTTTTCTGCTTGAAAGCACGATAAACAAGACTCCCTATCGATTTGAAGGTACATTAATCAATAACAAAACTATTGCCATTAACGGATCCTACCTAAGTGCAAATGCCATCCTTTCGAGAAACGGGTCTTTTAACGGCTCGATGATTATTGATTCGCTGCTTCTTCCGACCGATGCTAAAAATTCAATTTTGTCGATGACTACAGATTTTTCATACACATCGAAAACTAATTGGAACATTGATATAAACACATTCGATATTGATAATATAATATATAATGTGGTCAATGCATCAAGCGTCCATTTAAGCGGGAATATCAATCAGGACAGGATGTTTATTCCCGAATTACTTTTAGATGACGGCAAAGATCCGCTTAAGGGCGAAGCTCGCTTATCTTTTAAGCAGCACGATACGGCGACGACGGATGCGATTGTCCCTCAACTATTGGTAAACGTAACCAATACAGACAGAAGCGAAAGATTGGATATACAGGCGGGGCTTCACGCCAATTCATTTGACGCGCATATACAGGCGGATGATTTTAAGGTTTATCGTTTTCTGCACAACCCGACGGATATAGCCCTCAATGGCGTTATCGATTTTTCATTTGAATCAGCCGCCGATTTTAACGTCGTGTTCAATTTAGAATCACTGAACGGGCATATTGCCGGAAAAGAGCTCTTACTTGCCTGTAGAGGCTCCTTAAACGCCGAAAAGGCTGAAGTTTCCGAAGCTCAATTGAATTATGCCGGTTTTGCCGCCGATTTACCATTTATCAGTATAGATAGGAAACAGCGCGTTTTTGAAACTATCGTGCGGCTTAACACCAATGCGGGGACGGAAAATTTATATGCCGATGTCCAGATTCAAAGTGAGTTTTCCGATACCCATTCATGGTTTGATATACCAAAAGCCATTCAGAAATTTTCAGGTAGCATAGACGTGAGCAATGCTTATTTTTTAAGTTCCGCTTCGCTTGATGCGTTTACCATTCAATTTTCAAGATTGGATAATCTGATAAGCGTTTCTGGCGGACCAGATGATATGCTTGATGCTCAAATTGATACGACAGGCGCTTTTTACGCAAGCCTTTCAGCACCCTCTCCGCTTATAGGAACGGTTGCAGGCGTTATAAAAGATGACCTTGCTGATATAAACGCGTCAAACCTCTATATAGATATTGATAAACTATGGAGTGTTTTTCCCGAAGATATTGTCGTACAAGGAACTGGTGGTTTTGTCCTTGCCGATATACACATTAAAGGACGCCTCAGCGACCCAAGCATATTCGGTGTAGCAAACGGGTATGGTGTGCGCGTGAAGATACCGGACTATTTAAGCAGCGAGGTGGGACCCGCACCCATTACCGTTCACTTTGAAGGCAAGAGGATGTATTTTGACCCTATAGTGGCGTCCTCAGGAGACGGCGAAGGATACATTACCGGTTCATTTGATTTTGACCGCTGGATTCCGTCTAATTCTGAAATAAATATTGCGGTGAATAAGGATAACAAGATACCATATGCGGTTGATATTGCCGGCATAAAATCATCCGGTCTGGTAAACGGAAATATTATGTTTAGAACCATTGATAACAATCTATTAATTGCGGGCAGTCTTACATCAAGTGATTCAATCATCACCATGGATGCGGCAACACCGGAGGAAAGGCAGGCGCGGCTTCTCGCGTTAAACAAAGATCCGAATCTATATATAGAAACTGATATATCCATCAATGCTGATAGGGGGGTTGAATTCCTTTGGCCCAACGAAGACTATCCTATACTCCGCACAAATCTGGAACTCGGCGACTCGCTTCGTATCACCAGCGACAGCCTCTCGGGGAAATCAACGCTGGTCGGGCATATAGGTTTGCGCGGCGGCGAGTTGTTTTATTTCCAAAGAAGTTTTTATATAAAATCAGGCGAGCTTGTGTTTAACGAAAATGAAATAAAATTTGAGCCGCGCATTAGTGCGCTTGCGGAGACGCGGGAGCAGTCTGAGGATGGACCGGTCCTTATTTCAATCATCATCAATGACCAGTCTATTAATTCTTTTACGCCGATTCTTCGATCCGAGCCCCCCCTCTCTCAGGTTGCGATTCTCTCAATACTCGGCAATGCCGTGTCGGGAACTCCTGACGACGAAAGCAACACCATTGCCCGTCCCTTCCTTGCCTCGACAACCGATTTGCTTGCCCAGTTTCAGATAGTGCGCCGTGTTGAACGGAGAATGAGGGACATTCTGCACGTCGATATATTTTCCGCCCGCACGCAAGCTTTACAAAACGCCCTGTTTCAGGCGGCGTTTGCCACACCGGAAGAGAGCGAACCGGGTATATGGAGTTATTTTGATAACACCACGATTCTTTTAGGCAAGTATCTAACCCCCAATTTATTTTTACGTTCTATGATTGCCGCGTCTTACGATAAAAACAAACTAAAAAATGACGGACTCGGCTTTGATCTTTCGATAGGCGTCGAGCTGACATCTCCCCTATTCAATGTCAGCGCCGACGTCAACCCCTTCCATTCATCGCTCTGGATACCGGACACAAGCATCACCCTCAGCCGCACCTGGCGCCTGCCCTGATCCCTGCCTTGAAAGTAAAACTTCGCGCCTCTGCGTGTGGGTGTGCAGCAGTTCCGAATTCAACCACATATGAGGAATTAAGAAAATTTTTACCACGAACCTCACGAACAACACGAACGGAAGACGAAAAAGGATATGAATAATGGTGATAAACAAGGCAGAAATCAGGTGAATTATGCGCAATTTGTTCGTGTGGTTCGTGCCGTTCGTGGTTAATCCGCCACAGGCGGTTTGAGCCTTGCCCTTGGTAAGAGAAGGGCGATTCGAGCCATTTGGGGTTTAATCCGCCTCAGGCAGTTTCAGCCTTGCCCTTGGTAAGAGAAGGGCGATTCGAGCCATTGGGGGTTTAATCCGCCTCAGGCGGTTTCAGCCTTGCCCTTGGTAAGAGAAGGGCGATTCGAGCCAGTGGGGGGTTAATTCCCCGCCCCTTGGGGCGGTTAAAACTGGGGGTGCGGGGGATATGTTCCCCCGCATATACAAAGATTTCAAGGAGAAATCTTCAATACCCCGCCCAGCCGCCGCGCCCGATAGG
>JAITNZ010000201.1 GCA_031290205.1 Spirochaetaceae bacterium | reverse complement strand
GGCATACGAAGAGGCGTGGCGCAGGACGCCCCAACACTGCACAATAGTGCAGGTTCACCTTTAGGTGAACCTGTGCGCCCTCTGCGGGGGGTATCCCCCCGCAACGCCCCCCTCGTCAGTAATAGAGCAATATCACAGTTTTGGAATTTACCCAGAAAAATAAATTGCACCCGGGAGGCGTGGGTGCACTTTATTTTTCGGGGTAAATTCTAAAGTGATACCTATAATGCTAACGGGGGGTCTGGGGGGGCGCCTCGCCCCCCCAGCGGGGCGTTGCGGGGCGGCGCCCCGCAGAGGGCGCACAGGTTCAGCTAAAGGTGAACCTGCATTTGGGGCGTAAAGTTTACTTGTCCTGCGCCACGCCATGAACGATTAACCGCAATAACACCCCATCGGGTGCTATTATTGGGCGGGGTAGCGACGCAATTTTGCGGCGCGTAGGGGGAGACTTCCCCCGCCTTATACTGGAGATTTCCATAGCGCCTATCTGATTTACCCCGAATTTGGAAGTACACCCGGAATGCGTAGAAGGTATTGATGAAGATTTTATAGTATGCTACAATAGAGGCACTATGATTTCTGTTTCTAATCTGCATAAAAAATATGGCGCCGTCGATGCTGTCCGCGATGTGTCGTTCACGGTCGATAAGGACAGTGTGCTGGGCTTTCTGGGTCCGAACGGCGCGGGTAAGACCACGATAATGAAAATCCTCACGGGGTATCATTTTCCGAGTGCGGGGACGGCGCTGGTCGACGGGATTTCGGTTACCGAAGACCCCGTCGCCGTCAAAAGTATCATCGGCTACCTGCCGGAAAGCGTGCCGCTTTACAGCGATTTGACGGTGGAAGAATACCTCCGCTTCATCGCCCGCGCACGCCTGATTCCCCGCGCATCAATCAAGGGGCGCATCGATACGGCGCTGGAACTCTGTGCGCTCGGCGATAAGCGGGGGAAACGCATCGAAACGCTCTCGAAAGGCTATAAACAGCGCACGGGACTGGCTCAGGCAATACTCCACGACCCGCCGATCCTGATTTTGGATGAGCCGACGACGGGGCTCGACCCGAATCAGATTATCGAGATTCGCGGCTTGATAAAAGACCTCGGTAAACGAAAGACGGTGATCCTCTCGACGCACATCTTGCAGGAGGTCGAGGCGGTCTGCAATCAGGTGCTGATTCTCAACGAGGGAGCAATCGCCGCGCAGGGCACTCCCGAATCAATCGCCGGCACGATGAAAGGCGGCGAAACCTGGGATATTTTGCTGAAATCTCCCTACGGCTTCGGCGCCCGCGATAACGAGAGCTTCGGCACCCGCGACGGTGAGGGCGTTGAAACAAAGCTTGGACGCTTTACGCTTCAGCCGGAAAATATCACGGTGCGCCCTGCCGATGACAAAACGGCTGCCGTGAGTTTCTTTCTCTCCGCCGCCGCGCAGGGGGGGGGGCACGATACTGCCGAAGCAATCTTCGACTGGGCAGTCGGCGAGGGGCTCAAAATCCTCTCGATGACCCAAAAGAAACTGAGCCTCGAAGATATCTTTGTCAAACTAACAAACGAGGCGCCTTAGGGTGCCTTAGGGCGCCTTAGGCGCTTTTTGCCCATGCAAACGGCGCTCGCAGTCTAACTGCGTAAGCAGGTTTACTGCTGTTTTTATGGGCTTCTTAGGCACTTTTTGCCTTCCGTTCAGCTTGAAAGCCGGGGGGGGGGGGGGGGGGGTAAAAAATGATTTTTTTATATAGGAGTAATTATGATAGCTACAAATGAGGGAGCAAAAAAATGAAAAATATCAAACTACAAAGAAGCGTGGCATCCACGTTGGCGCTTTTCCGTAAGGAGATATATTCTTATAGCATCTCCCCCGCATTTTTCGGGATAGCGATTTTCTTTTTGCTGTTCACTGGTATATGGCTCTTCAATTTGCAGAGTTTTTTTCAGCGTGATCTGGCGTCGCTGCGAAGTTACTTTTCGGCGTTCCCCCTCGTCTTCATCCTCGTGATACCGGCGCTCACGATGCGCAGCTGGGCGGAAGAGCGGAAAATCGGTAGCATCGAGTTGCTGCTCACGCTGCCGTTTTCGCAGTGGAGCCTCGTGCTGGGGAAATTTTTCGCGGCATTCGGCGCCGTTGCCGCCCTCTTGGTATTGAGCCTCGGCGTGCCCATCTCGCTTTCGCCGCTGGGCAGATTCGACGGCGGCGTCATATTCACCGAGTATATAGGCGCGCTCTTGTTGGCAGCGTCGGCGGTTTCGCTCGGGCTGCTCCTCTCGGCGCTTTCGAAAAACCAAGTCGCCGCGTTTTTAGGAAGCGTCGCCGTCCTCATCATCGTGATGCTCTCCGACCAGATCCCCTGGACGCAATCGCTGCCCGCCACCATGAACGACGTCCTCAGATATATATCGCTCTCGTATCACTTCGGCAGCTTTTCCAAAGGGCTGCTCGACTCGAGGGATTTAGCCTATTTCGTTGTAACGACCGTGTTGTTTTTATTCCTCAATACAAAAGTGTTGCTTTTGAGGAAGTGGAGCTGAGGAGTGGGGGAATGGGGGATGGGGAAAGAGTGGCAGTTTGGTAAGACAATGGGGTTTTAACCTTGTAATATGCAAGAAAGATAGATGAGTGAGGAGTTAGGAACGATTAGGGAGCAGAGTGTAGGGGTATAAAGATTGCGGAGTGTAATCTTCCCCCAAACCCCAAACCCCAAACCCTATACCCCATCTTCAAAAGGAGTGAGAGAAAAAAATAAAATGAACAAGAAACAAACTTTAATAATCAGCGCACTATCTCTGGCGATAATAGTATTGCTATTGCTGATTAGCACGCGCTTATGGTTCAGGGCGGATTTTAGTAAGAATAAGTCGTGGACGATATCGGCGGTGTCGAAAAATTTATCGAACGAAATCCCTGACCAAGTGCGGATTTCTTATTTTGTAAGCGATAAGCTGAAGACGCTCTATCCGTTTCCCGAAGAGATCGCCGATATTATCAACGAATACGTTTCGTATTCCGGCGGGAAGATAAGTTTTGTTGAACGCGACCCGTCGAAGGAAAACCTCGAAGCGCGGATGCAGGAACTCGGCTTTCCCGCTCAGCGTATCAGGACGATGGAGAAGGACCAGACTTCTTTTATTGATGTCTATTCGGGCATTCTCATCGAATACGAAACCCGCTCGGAGGCACTGCCTTTTGTGTTCAAGACCGATACGATCGAATATGATTTGACGAGCCGCATTCTTGCTCTCGTCCGCGAAAAGGAAAAGCTGCTCGGCGTGATCATCGGCGATTCGGCAAAAACTTTCGAGCGTGAATATCAGTATATGCACCAGTATCTGTCGCAGGCGGGCTACACTATCCGCCCAATATCCCCTGACGGCGAGATACCCGACAATATTTCGCTGCTCTTCGTGCTCGGCGGCGGGGCGACGCTCGACGACTGGATGCTCTACCAGATCGACCGCTACATTCAACTGGGGGGGAAGGCGTATTTCGCGCTGAACAGCACCGAAATCAACTTGAACAACGGAGCGCAGGCGGCAAAGTCTGAGGACAAGGGGCTGCTCGCGATGGTCGCCAGCTACGGCGCCCAGACGGAGAGCGCCCTCGTGCTTGACCGCGTTGCGCTGCCGATTATCGTCCCGCAATCATTTTTCCCGATGAATTACCCCTTCTACGTGCATGTGCTGCCGGAAAATGGCAACGCGGCGCATCCTATCACGGCGAAATTTACCGGCGCCGACCTCTACTGGGCGAACCCCCTCAGCTTAAAAGAAGTGGCAAATGTCGAAGCGACGCCGCTCTTTACCACGACGGAATTTGGCTGGCTCGAGAGCGAAAACCTCGCCATCGACCCTCAGCAATCGTTTCTCTTTACGGCGGAGGCGGATGCAACGCGGGGGGAAAAAGTGCTGGCGGCGGCGCTCGGCGGCACGTTTCCCGCCTACTGGCGGGGGAAGCCGAAGCCTCTGCGCGAAGGCTTTACCGAAGAGCTGCCCCCGCTACCGGAAGAAGCGGCGCCCTCGCGGGTCGTTGTCGTGGGTAATGCCGGCGCGGGCTTCGACTTTTCGATGGGCAACATCGACTTTCTGAACAACAGTTTTGCCGGCGAACAGCCGAACCTCGAATTCCTCGTCCAATGCGCCGATTGGCTTTCCAACGACGACGAAATACTTTCGATACGGAGCCGCGCCCCGTTTACCGGTAAACTCGACCGGATCATCGACGAAACCGAACGGCTTGCCGCCTATTCGCTCTCTCGGATTTTTTGCGTCTTCGTCATGCCGCTCTTGGTGCTGGCGCTCGCAATCGCGCTTATGCTTCGGCGCAAAAAAGAAGCCGCTAAGGAGATTGAAAATGCCCTATAACAAGAAACTCATCACGCTTGCCGGCATAACCGGCGCGCTCGTCATCATCTATGTTCTTTCGTTTGTGCTCTCGCCGCAAACCCGCGCCTCACGCGCCGCCCGCTGGACGCCGCTTGACGGCAAAACCGCGCTCGTTGCCGCCGCCATCGAACTCGAAGGCATCGGGAGGGAGCGCGTCACGCTGATAAAAGAGGGCGAAGCTTGGTTCGTCAGCACAGAAGAAGGAGCGGAGGAAGGGGCGCAAAAGAAACCGGCGCGCTCTGACCGCGTGGACGACCTGCTTTCCGCGCTGACGCGGGAAGATTTCTATCCTGTGCGTTCAAGATCTGCCTCCTCGTGGGAAAAATTCGGCGTGAGCGAAAATCCCGCTTCGAAGATTGTGGTAAAAGATGCGGGGAAAGAAAAGCTCCTCGAACTGGACCTCGGCGAAGTTTCGGGGAACGAAATCTACCTTCGCAGGGCAGGTGAGGATACCGTCCGTTCAACGGCGGATATTTTTTCCGCGTTTGTCAGCGGCGGCGGCGCCTCTTGGCGCGACACGCGGCTCTTCCCCGACCACGACAAACAGCAGCTCACCGTCGAATCCGTCCAGCGCCTGCGCGTAGCACCGAGCGCGCCGGAGGAGCCGTTCAGCATAGTCCGCGAGAAAGGCGCTTGGCAATTTGACGGCAGCGCCGAAGCGGTCGACTCAGCCGCCGTAACTGCGGCTATCCGCTTCATCCTCGATTGTTCGGGCGACGACTTCATCCCCGACCTCGCGCCCTTCGCGAATCAATTTTCGGGCAGCGCGGGCAAAATCATCTTGGAAATCGGCGACGGCACGGCGCACACGCTCACGCTCGGACCCAAGTTCGAAGGCAAACAGAGCGCCCGCGTCTCGTCCTCCCCCTACATTTACGGACTCGCCGACTGGACAGTCTCCCGCCTCTTCCGCGGGAAGAGCGAGTATGTAGCAACTGGGAACGGCGAATGACGATAATATGACCGGTAGGGAGATGATGAAACTATTTGAAAAAGACGGATGGACGCTTTGATCGCGTAAAAGGCTCTCATCACATTATACGGAAAAACGGACAGTCCGTTGCTGTACCAGTTCATGGCGCCAAAGACCTTGATAAAGGCTTGCAGGCATCACTAATAAAGAGGTTAAACAAATGAATAGTAGCTTTCCCTGTAAGATAACTTATTCTGATGAACACAATTGCTGGCATGTTGAATCACCGGGCTTTTATGACGGCATTCTTACTTTTGGTGAGACACTTGAAGATGCAAAAAAAATGGCGGCTGAAGCAATATCTGGTTTAGTGGAATCGCATATAGAACACGGCGATAATTTTGTTATACCTGATTTACGCGAATCACGCGGCTGGTATGACATCCCGTTAGAAACGGAGTATGATTGGACTATGAGGTTGCACGCTCAAAAGAAAAAACGCCGCTTGAATCCGCTTCAGTCGGTTTGATGCTTGCTTTCAGTAGCGAATGGCGGGGCGGGAAGATTGGCGCGATAGTTATTGGACTCAGGTTCCCTGACAACAGGGCTCCTCTTGGGGCTGCTGATTAAGTGAATAAGCGTTAGATATATGGAGGAAAAACCGTGACAGCGACAATCGAATTAAACGACCGTCTGATCAACAAGGCGAAAAAATTAAGCGGCATCACCAATGAAGAAGATTTGGTAAAAATGACAATTTCGCATTATCTTCAAGGCGCCGAAATTAGAGCAGCAGCGGTCAAAGCAAAAAAAGCAATGGGTAACGAAAATCCGTTCTGGGATAATTATCATCCTAAAGCATGATATGCGTGATGATGTGCTACCAGACAGCACAGTCTGGATTGATTATTTTAATCCGCAATCAATGACGCCAGAAAAAGATTATTTGAATAACTTATTGTTGAATTGTCGACTACTATGGATCTGCCCACCGGTATTTCAAGAGGTTTTACAAGGCGCTAAAAATGTCAGGGCAGGGGAAATTTATAGAACGGTTCTTCTCAAGTGTCGGCGTGGACGGTTGGGAATCTACAAAGCAGCAATTTTTGCCGCCGAAATTTACCGCACTCTACGGACTAAAGGTATCACTATTCGTAAACCAAATGACTGCCTTATTGCGGCTTATGCTCTACTGAATGATTTGGCAGTGTTGCATCACGATCGAGATTTTGATCCGATAGAGAAATATTTTGCTTTGAATGTGGTGAACATTCAATAAGCGGTAGCACTCCCGCGTATCTCGCTTATCTGCTTCTCCTCGTCGGCTAAAAGCTCTTGGCGGTATTCGTGATGGCGGCGGTCTTTGAGGGTTTCCAGCGTTTTTAAGTCGGCTTTCGCTTGCATCCATGCCGTGCGCGACGCTTCGACTTTTAATTCCGCTTCGGCAGCTTTTGTTTTTAAGTCATCTTTTTCGTCGTCCAGCCGCTTCAAATAATTTTCATAGCGCATCATGTTCAGCGTGTTGAACTCCGTCCAGCGTTCCGCCGCCGCAGCGCCGCGTGCCAGCACATTTTCTGCGATTGCCTGCTCGATTGAAGAAAGCTCACCCACGGCGCGCCCCAAGTTATTGCGCGCCTCGCCTTCTGACCACGCGCGCATCTTCAACACCTTTTCCAAACGAAAAGAAAATTTTTTCATATCAACATTTTCACGAAAAACACCGCATTAAGCAAGACTTGATGAGCGCATTAAGACTTTGTCCACAGGGGGAAGGCTTTCTCAGGTACGCGGCACAAGCGCGGACGCGCCAGCGCTCGCCGCCATGCTCCTAACCTCGCACTTTGCCGTCGGTTCCCTCGCTCGTTGCGAGCCTCCGCATCTGTGTTAAACAGAAAGGTGCGCGGTAACGGCGCCTGAGGCGCTTTTATGCCTTGCCTTCGATTTGAGAAGGGCATTCGACACCGTAAGGTGCGCGGTAACGGCGCCTGAGGCGCTTTTATGCCTTGCCTTCGATTTGAGAAGGGCGTTCAACACACTAAGGTGCGCGGTAACGAACATGACAGGAGCGCGTGCGCGATAGCGTTCGTGCCGCGTTCCTGAGAAAGCCTTCCCCCCGTGGACCTTCTTCTTCAGCATTTTCAAATTGGACGCGAATAATCATAAAATCTCTTTTGAAATTCGCTATTTCCTCGTGTCCCTCGCAGCCTTTTTCTGCATCAATCCGTAAAATCTGCGGATTTGCGTGATTTTTTATTTTAATGCGTTCGCCCTGACAGGCGGGGCGTTGAAAAAAGGCGCCCTACGGCTTACAAGGCGGTATCCGGCGATTTTTCTCCTGATACTCCAAAAGCAGATCAAGCTGTTTGAGAAGATAATCCTGCAATAGACCGTCTAGTTTTTTAAAATTGTGAATAATTTGTTCCAGTTTAAAGTCCTCGATTTTATCAAACATAGTCCCCGCGCCGGTTTTTAGCCATTCTTCATTAACCCCATAAGCCATAGAAATTAACTTGATAATCCTGTCGTTCACCGGCCGGTTTCCCAGTTCGATGGAAGCAAGATAGCCAGGATTTAGTTTAAGCCCCTCGGCAAACTTAATCTGGGTCAGAGCGAGCGCATGTCTGGAATCCAAAATTCTTTTGTTCAGTTCTTTATCAATTGTAGGCATATCACTCTTCCTGCTGATACCTTGAATGATAGCAAAAATCCGATTGCTAAGCAAGGAAACAAATTGCCTAGGAAAAAAACCATTGACAAATGTTGCAATGCAAGTTAGAATACTTGTATAGCAAACATGAGTACTGAAAAAGAAAAAGTAAAACGCCTTGCGAGTGGTTTTAGGCTCTTAGATGAGGAAAATAAGGAGTACTTGAAGGAATTGTCCCGAAAGTTACTCTACGCCCAGTCTCCCTCTGTGGGTTCGGCATATCCTGATCGGCTGTCTGTAGTCCAAAGTGCACAGGAAGGCATGAGGCAAGACTGACCGTAAAAACCCGGGCGTCTTCCGGCGGTTTTTTGGTACTTGTATTTTGCTGCAGTTGTATTTTACAACCCTTGCGGGCTGTGGAAGAAACATCCGTTGGATGTTCATAAAATATGCCGGCGGGCATAAAACGTGTGCTTGTAGGAGAGAAAAATGAAAAAGAAAGGTTTGTTTATGGGGATGTTGCTAATGGTTCTGGTTTGCGGATTTATGTTGGTGGGTTGTGGCAGTAAATGTGTCAGCGATGGTAATTGTACTGGACAGGAAAGTTCGCCTACCACCTCTGGATGGTATTTAGGTTGCAATATGACAAGTTGTGCCGTTATGAAAGGAGTAAACACAGGGAGTGTCGGAAGCGGCAGAAAGCTCTCCTGCGATTGCAACTAGTATATCGTCATCATTTAAATAGTGGATAAAGAATTTCACACGGAGGCACGGAGAATAATGTCATTCTTCCCCTCCATGCCTCTGTGAGAGGTCATATGTTATTTGCGGTGTATGCACATTTTCATAACTGTCTGGATACTAGATAGGAGAAATCGGCAAAGCCAGTGTCTTGTATGTACAAAAACAGCCCGTATGGGCTGTAAAAAAATAAAAACTCCGCAACGAGGGTAAACTATGATTGGTAAAATCTAGTATGGAATAAAATTTCAATGCTCCGCGGTGAGGCTAAACGAAGAGGGAATATTTTTGTTGTATTTTGCAATCCTTGTGGGTTGTAGAAGAAACATCAGTTGGATGTTCATAAAGCGGGATAAGCGAAATGTCGTTCCGGTGGTTACAGGCGACATTTCAATTACCCGCAAAAACAGCCCGTATGGGCTGTTAAAAAATTAAAAACTCCGCAACGAGGATAAACTATAGAAGGAGATTATATGAAAAAAGTGATTTTTTTTATTTTTGGAGTTATCAGTATTTTCTTTATTGGTTGCGTAAGCGCGCCGGAATCAGAAAAGATGCAATTAATACCAAAAGCCAAATCGCAAGAAATTCTAAATTTAAGGAATTTAACGACTAGCGGTGATGTTGAATATATCCAGCAAGATAATAAATTAATGAAGAGTGGATTCCTTAATACAAGCACAGAAGAATATGGCTATTTTTATACATCAATGCATTGGGATTGGCAAGATTACGGTAAAAGCGGATGGGTATATCTTGGTGCTTATACTCTGGGTGTTTGGGATTTACTTGGAATTATAGGGATGCCAACAGATTCGGCATCTTTTGATATAAGGTCGCAATTATTTATTTTTAACTCTAATGGAGACCTTATAAAATCCTACGCAAAGAACGGAGAATTTACGCAAAGAACTAGTTGGTGGTATGGTCATAATACGACAAAAACAGCGGCTAAATATTTTACAAAACAATGGGATGAAATATTTGGATTGGCAAATGCACAAAGCGGGGAAATTAATCAAGCATTAAAAAATGCCGGTGCTATAACTATTGAAAAAGATAAAGAAGCACAAGGAAAAATGCAGAATTATCTTGGAGCATTCTTTTCTTCACAAGGTGCATCTGATAGAGCTACGAGCCAAAGGCGAAAGCAAGCAGCCGATAACGAAGCAGCTTCAGTACAAAGTATAAATAGCAGTATTCAGGGTATCGGTAGCGGTGTCCAGCAAGGATTGCAACAGGCGGGGAATGCGAATCAAAGCAGATGACGTATCGAAATGGTAGCAGCTACCATCCGGCATGGAGTGCCGAAAAAGTAGCAGCTACCGTTTTTCAGTCCTTTTAAAATAGGAACTGTGAAGGAACTCCGCAACGAGGATAAACTACGGAAGGAGATAAATTATGGTAAAAAAATCTATTTTGATTTTGGTTCTCGCAACATTTGTTGCGGGAGGCGTTTTCGCGGAGGATTCTTTCTTTTTTTTGTATGGGACTACATCAACTGAGAATTCAACGGGAAACGGTAATGGCACTCAGGATTCGAATAACGTTAAGGCCGCGCCACCTGCCCCGAAATTGATTGGGTATAACGTGGTCGTATACGGGCCGGTAGCAAGCAATGGAACTTCGACGCGATATGGCACCGAAACGTATACCATCTATAAAACGAACCAGCAAACGGCAAGAGATGAAGCAAGGCAACAGTTCATGTCGGCCCACCATGTCAGGCAAAATGTAACGGTCAGGTCTGTAACTCCAATGTATCAATGAGGAGATGCGGAGGCAAATGGCGCATGACCACCGGATGCGCTCGCTTTGAGTTTTCAACTTGTGCGGCTATAAATTTGTAAAATTGTAGCACGGAATAAAATTTTTAATCCTCCGCAACGAGGATAAACTACGAAAGGAGAATAAAAATCCCCGCTGCAAGCAGCGGGGTATTGAAGATTTCTCCTTGAAGTCATTGCTCGTGCGGGGGAACATATCCCCCACACCCCCAGTTTTAACCGCCCCAAGGGGCGGGGTATCAGACCCCAAAGGAACG
>JAITNZ010000155.1 GCA_031290205.1 Spirochaetaceae bacterium | reverse complement strand
TCCGAATTCAAAATGTAATTCTTTATAGGATAAAGAGTTACGCGGACACTGTTTTTTACTGGTTTTTTGCTATTTCTTTATATTGTAAGGAGTTACAGAGTTTGAATTCGGAACTGCTGTGGGGCGACTTGGGGCGAGCGCATTAAGAATTTGTCCACAGGGGGAAGGCTTTCTCAGGAATGCGGCACGAACGCTATCGCGCACGCGCTCCTGTCATACTCGTTACCGCGCACCTTACTGTTTAACACAGATTATCACTCTGCAAAGCCCAACAGCAAAGTGCGTGGCTAGGAGCATGGCAGCGCGTATGAGCCGACCGAGAAAGCCTTCCCCTTGGACGCGAATGGCGCGAACAAATTGCGCACAATTCTCACGATTTTTGCCTTGTTTATCACCAGTATTAATATTCTTTTTCGTCTTCCGTTCGTGTTGTTCGTGAGGTTCGTGGTTGAATTCGGAATCGCTGGGGCGCAGAGCGGAAGGCTTCCCTATTCTCCTTTTTACTGCTATACTAAGAAAAATGTCTGCTTTTGCCGCGCTCGGTGTTGATGCGCTTTTTGTCGAAAAACTCCTTTCACGCTCGATACGGAAGCCGAGCGCTATTCAGGGTATCGTCATCCCCAAGATACTCGACGGGCATAATGTGTTGTTCAGCTCCGCCACGGGGACGGGGAAAACCTTCGCTTACCTCCTACCGGTTTTGCAGATGATGATGGCCGAGGACGAGCCGCAAGCGCTCATCATCACGCCGACGATTGAGTTAGCTGTGCAGATAAAAAGCGAGGTTGATTTTCTGTTGGATGGTTTATCGCGCGGGATGAACAGCGCACTGTTTATCGGCTCGGCGAATAAAGAGAAACAAATTGAAAGCATCAAGATGAAGCGGGCGCAGATTATCATCGGCAACACATCGCGTGTGGTGCAGCTTGCTACTGAAAAAAAACTGCGCCTTAATAAAATCCGCTTTCTCGTGCTCGATGAAGCCGACCGTCTTATTAGCGACGAGATGCACCCGCAGACGGGGGAGCTGTTTCATTACCTCAATATCCACCGCACGGAGCCACTTCAATGTATATGCTGTTCGGCAACAATGAGCGAGCGGACTCAAAAAAAACTGGCGCTGTTACTAGACCCCAAGGGAACGAATCGCTCTTCACTTACCGAGGGCAAGGCTGAAAGTGCATTAGGCACTCTCTTTTTAGAATCGAATGTTAATGATATATTGCAAAATTATATTAGCCACTGGGCGCTCTGGAGTGAGGAACGTGATAAACCGAAAATCCTTCGCTCATTTTTATCTGCTGCACGCGCGCGCAAGACGCTTGTGTTTGCTGGCGGCGCGGAGGAGATTAGCAAGCTCACCGGCATCTTGCAATCGCATAAGGTGAAGGCTGCAGCCCTCTATAGCGGTATGGATAAAAAATTGCGCAGAGAGGCGCTCGATAGTTTTCGTGCGGGTAGCGCCGATGTGCTTGTATCGAGTGATCTAGCGGCGCGAGGTTTGGATATACGCGAAATAAAATATGTGGTGTCGATCGGTGTTCCCGCTGATAACGAAATATATATACATCGCGCGGGGAGAACGGGGCGAGCGGGCAGGAGGGGTATCATCGTGAGTATTGGGAACGAAACCGATTTGCGCCGTCTGTCTGCTATCGAAAAGAGCTTGGGTATTGCCGTCTATCCTAAAATATTGTATAATGGCGCTATCCACGCTCCTGATGAATTACAAGAATTAGAAGAAATGAAGGATACGTAATGGCTAAATCAAAATATGGTGTAAGCCCTTGGGGGCAATGGTTTATCGATGTGCTGGATAGCTACCATCTTGAAAACCGTCTTGAACGGGGAAGGACTTATGCAAACACAGGAAAAGTGCTGGCGCTCGAAATAAACGGTAGCAAGATACTGGCAAAAGTAAAAGGGCATTATAAACCTTTCTATAATGTAAAAGTGGTATTCCCCCAATTTAGCAAGACAGAGAAAGAAGAGATAATCAAACTGATAGAAGCGGATGCATCGCTGCTTGCCGAAATTGCTGCGGGAGAGTTGCGCGAATCTTTTTTGGTTAAGCTTAAACAGCACGGCATCCCCCTCATTCCCGCAAAATGGAAAGATATGGAACATATTTGCAATTGCCCCGATAGCGCCGATACTTGCAAACATATTGCCGCCCTCTACTATGTGCTCTCGCGCGAGGTTGATGCCGCCCCCCACATCCTCTTCAAACTGCGCGGGCTTGATTTAACCGAAGTTGCCGCAGAACGAGGCGCCACGCTTGATAGCACTCTTGACCCCCCATGGACGGCTACCGGTATTAGTGAGGACGCATTACAGGAAGATAGCGTGCAATTCGATATTGAGGAGCTTCCCAGTTGTGTGTCCCTCATTGCCTCGCTCGTGCCGCCTAACCCGCTCTTTTTACCCGAACGTGATTTTGCGATGCTGCTTATGCAATTCTATCACGAGAGTATACGAGCCTATAGTTGGGAACTACCTAATGAGGGAAAGCTTGATGAAGAACATAGCGCTTCACGTTCAGAATGGAAGCTCCAATGCGGTAATCTTGAGCCGGGAACGGATATTACCCTCATTCAGCATACTGTGCAGGGCAGCGCGCGACGATATTCTTTATACGAAGCATTCCTTAAATTTCGCGCGTTCTCTATTGCCGACGGCACTGCAACCTATATGTTTCTCTTGCGGCTGTTTAAGTTCCTCAATCTGATTATCGCTGCCGGCGCTTTTGTTCCCTATCCTATAGTTGACTATGGTGAACTAAAAATTGTCTGGCTTATATACGATAAACTAAAAGAGATTCAGGATGCGTTGCATCATTTTTATGCGTGTAAAAATAAGTTACTCTGTATGGACCCAATTGCCAAAGAGGGAGGGAACAGAGGGTATGTGATTAAAAGAGGGGGGGGGGCTTTTTTTGCAGACGGTAAGAGCCTTGTCAATATTATATCCTGCTCGCTCATCTCGGAGTTTGTCCGCCGCAGCTGTTTCGGCATTAGCGAAGGCGGTGTAAAGCTCCACAGTTTCCTCAATTGTTTTTTTCATGGAACTCATCTTGATGTAAGCGGACCGGTAAAACGGAATGTTCCCCTTGCTATTAAAAGATGGCTCGCTATTCTCTATACTGATTTTTCAGCATATCGGTACCGGATAAGCCTAAAAGAAAAATTAGCGAGGGGGGCAGAAAGGGGTGAAGATAAACCTGTCGCTATCAAATTCAGTATCTATTTTGAAGTCCAGATAGATGATAAGTGGACGCTGTTAAAATCTATCGCAAAATCGGATAACGCACTCGATATATTAAAAGCGCCGACTGCATTATCAAACTACCTGCCCGAGATACGCGAGCTATTCACTAAATCAAGTATCGTCCTTAAAGAAGAACGACTTATTGAATTTCTTGATTATGCGGCAGACCTCTTAGCGCGCCTCGGTATAGAAATTGTGCTTCCTAAAAAGTTGCATCGCGAGCTGCGCCCGCGCCTTGTGTTAAGCGCCGATACCAAAACGAAAAAATCAGAGACGCTCGTTAAGTATGTAGAGATCGACAGCCTCCTCAATTTTGAATGGCAGATAGCGATTGGCGACACGGTTTTGACTCAGGCTGAATTTGAAATGCTCGTCAAACAGAAACGTTCGGTCGTTCAGTTTAAGGATCAGTTTATCAGAATCGATCCGGCAGCGCTTTCAGGGCTCTTCAAAAACCTCGAAACTGAAAACAGCAAAGAAGTTTCGGCTGATACTTTTTTGCGCGAACATTTTGCAGGTAATACCGAGCTCTCGGTTGACGCGAATGAGCTTGTCGGAAAATTATTAGAAACGAAACTCTATCCTGCGCCGCCCAATCTAAAAGCTACACTCCGTGAGTATCAACTTACAGGATATAATTGGGTGCTATCGCTCTTAACTGCCGGTTTCGGCGCGATACTCGCCGATGATATGGGGCTAGGTAAAACCATTCAATCTATCGCCGTGCTGTTGCGCTTAAAAGAAGAGGGTCGGCTGGGAAACACAACAATGATCATCGCGCCCGCCGCATTGCTCCTCAATTGGGAACGTGAGCTTGCCGTATTCGCGCCATCGCTTTCTGTTATCCGCTATCACGGTAAGGGGAGAACGCTCAATATCAAGAGTGATGTGTTGCTTACAACGTATCAGACTGCGGTGCGGGACTATAGCAAACTAAACGAGCGCGCGTTTTCACTTCTCATCGTTGATGAAGCGCATTTGATGAAAAACGAAGATACCCGTCTTTCAAAAACGATAAAGCAACTGCATAGTGAGTTCAGGCTTGCCCTTTCCGGCACGCCGGTTGAAAACCGCCTCGAAGACCTGCGCTCGTTATTTGATTATATAGTCCCCGGCTTTCTCGGTAGCAAGGAAGCATTCAAAAAAGATTTCCGCGTGCCTATCGAAGTAGACCGCCGTAAAGATAAAGCCGAGTACCTGCGGAAGATCACGGCGCCGTTCCTCCTGCGCCGCCTTAAAACTGATAAAAAAATTATTTCTGATTTGCCGGATAAAATAATTAGCAATGAGTATTCAGTCTTGGAAAAAAATCAGGCGGCGCTCTACCAGAGTATCGTGCAGGATAATATTGAAAAAATCGAAAAGACGGAAGAAGTCGGCGCCCGCTCGGCATTGGTGCTGGGGCTGCTAACCGCCCTCAAGCAGGTGTGCGACCACCCGCGCGTGTACGATAAGGAAAGCCCCTGCGCTTCAAAACTTTCCGGCAAGGCGATGCTCTTGATGACGCTGCTCGGCGAAATTCTCGACGGCGGCGAAAAGGTGCTCGTGTTCAGCCAGTATGTCGAAAACCTGAACTGTTTACAAAAAATGATTATTGATGAGTTGGGCGAAAACGCGCTCCTCTATCATGGCTCGATGAACCAGAAGGCGCGTAGCGACGCAGTCGATAAATTCCAAAACGGCAGCGGTTACAAGATCATGCTCGTCAGCCTCCGCGCCGGCGGTCTTGGTTTAAATCTTACGGCGGCAAGCCGCGTGATTCACTACGACCTCTGGTATAACCCCGCCGTCGAAGCGCAGGCGACCGACCGCGCATTCAGAATAGGGCAGACGCGCAATGTTTTTGTCCACCGCTTCATCGCGCAAAACACGTTCGAAGAAAAAATCGACAAGATGCTGAGTAGCAAAAAAGAGCTTGCCGACATGACGATAGGCTCAGGCGAATCTTGGCTTGCAAAGATGACCAACAGCGAGTTGAAAGACCTATTTTCCAGCAGCTCCCGCACTTAGACTGAATGCGCCGCCACAGGCAGTGCCGCAGGCACTTTCAGCCTTGCCCTTAGTTAGAAAAAGGCGATTAGAGACAGGAAGCGGCGCTTCACAATAAAGCGCGCGGCTAGGAGCATGGCGGCAGCGTTTGCGCGTAAGCGC
>JAITNZ010000264.1 GCA_031290205.1 Spirochaetaceae bacterium | reverse complement strand
ATATGTATGCAATATTAGAAGCAAACCTGAAAAGGGTACAGGAGGCAAGAAGCATGGAATACGTGGCAACCACACTAGATGATTGGCTTGAGGAAATAGGATTGATGGCACGGGCTGAGGCAAAGGGCATGGAAAAAGGCATGGAAAAAGGCATGGAAAGAGGTGTGGAAAGAGGTGTGGAAAAAACCGCCCGAAACGCCTTGAAAGAGGGTGCTTCGGTGGAATTTATCCAAAAAATTACTGGGCTTGACACCAAGACTATTACCGGGCTTTCCGCAGAATAAGGTGCCCATGCAACCACCAAAATAACCTACAACAAATTAGTGCTTGACGGTAATTTTGAACGGGTTATGAAGAACATCGAATGGTTGGGCAGTCTTAAAAAAGAGGGGCGGCTAAAATATTTGTATCTGGGCTTTGTCGTCAGCGCCATAAACTACCGCGAGATGAAGGACTATGTGCTTCTTGCAAGAGCGCATGGCGCGGAATCTTATTTTGTAGAGCTGCGTATCGAAAACGAGCCGACTTTTCGGGAAGAAAAAAAACTCGTCATAACGGACAAACGGCGCCCGGAATATAACCGCCTCTGTAGATTGTTAAAAGATCCGGTGTTTTCTTTATCTGATTGTCATTTGGATCTGGTGTTTAAAAATGTGTGTCCAGCAATTCCGATTTCTGACCACGAACCTCACCAACCTCACGAACGAATACAAAAATAATATGAATAACGTCGATAATTAAGGCAGAAATCGTGAGGATTGTGCGCTAATTTGTTCGTGTGGTTCGTGCCGTTCGTGGTTAATTTTCAAATTCTGAATTGCTGATTCGGAACTGCTACCCCCGTGATGCCTCTACACCCGCCACTTGCTTCTCCGTTAGCCCTCTTCTATACACCTTGTTTACCGCTTCCCTGTCCCTACCCTCAGCAGCCTCAGGCACCCGTTTCACCACCCTATCCGTCAGTATTGTCGCGTAACTCTGCCCAGTTAAAAAACTCTTTTCGTCTATTCCTAAATGCTTAATCCCCGCATCTTTCCGCCGTGTTAATCCACGCTCGACCGACCGCCGCATTATCCCGTTGATTTCATCCCATCTCAATTAAAAATACTCAGCCATTTTACTCTGGTTCTTGGTCGCCCAAAAGAAAATATATTACCTGCATTTCAAAATGTTTTGTAATGCCCGAGTCCGCGTCACGCCATACTCTTTCTTCCCGCTTGTCATGTATCCCTGTTTCTTTACTGCACGCTTGCCGACACGCTCATCGCCGCGCATTTTGCTATTGGGCTTTACTGTCAGGCGGAAAACGAAGCACTTACTCCGAGGGGGGCGTTGCGGGGGCACTCCCCGCAGAGGGCGCGCAGGCTCACCTAAAGGTGAACCTGTATTATCGTCAGTGTTGGGTTGTTCTGCGCCATGAGAATTGTGCGCAATTTGTTCGTGTGGTTCGTGCCGTTCGTGGTTAATTTTCGAATTCGTAATTGCTGACCACCTGTGCCGGGGGCTCGACACTTGTGCTGATATATGGTAGGATATAGATGTATACATGAACTAGGAGGAGTTTGGTATGAGTGAACTAAAAGCAAAAATCACACTGGTGAACATCGAAGATATGGACCTGATTGTTGATCAGGTAGACCAAAAACTTGTCGGCAGGCACGACGACAAGTGGGTGCGTCGGGTGCGGTAAAGGCAGTTTCCCCATGCTACGGCTCTTGCTTGTAATGATACTATGCTCACATTATCTTCCGGCGCAGGGATTGCAATCAATCCAGGTTATCGAAAATTTTGATGGGGAAGTTAATTTTGAAAACGCACCATGGAAGGGGAATGCCGTAATCGTCGATGCGTCCTCCGAAATAAAGGCAAAAGACCTTGCGTTTTTTGATAACGATACTTCATTTGTAAAATTCGAGCTTGGCAAAAAAGGAAAATCCGAGCTTGAGTTATCGGAGTTGATGGTGGAAAAGCCTTCCATTTTGAGTTTCCGTTACCGGACGGAGATTGCATCGAAAGCAGGACAGACATTTAAGCTTATCATCGATGGTGTTGTGAAAGTCAATTTAGAAGGCGTCGATACCGGCTGGCGCATAGAAAGAATTAGATTGGGCAGTGGCGTTCACACGCTTGTCTTTCAAGGGGAGAACGCAAGGGGTGTCTATGTTGTGGGGGGGTATAACGCGGTATATATTGATGATCTCCATATCTTCCCCGATATTGTTTCGTCAATCGCGATACGCCCCCGCGGAGTGCAGAATACCCATGTAGGCGCGGCAGGTGGGGAAAAATTACGGTTTCAGGGCTTAACGCTCTTGCCCGACGGCTCGGTAAAAAATGATGCCGGCGCATTTACCTACACCGCATCCGGCGGCGCTATTGACGCCAACGGGGTATGGACGCCCGATAAACCGGGAACATTCACCATAACGGCGGCGCTCGGTGGTTTAGCGGTAACAAACGATAAAGTTACCGCGCATCCCGCTGATTTTCTTGACCATCCATATACATATCCGGGTACCGGAAAGACCTATCAGGGGTATACCGGTGGTGAACACTCCCAAAATGCTCAGCCTATGCCCGTGCGGGAAACCTTAACAATCACCAATCCCCCGCGTGCGCTCTTTGAGGCAGATGGATTTTTTTTAATTGAGGGTATTGTGCAGAATCCGAAAGGGAAAAATTATGCGCGTATTCTGGTGCATAAAGTGTTTGAAAGCGGACGGAACGCGCAAAAATTGGAAACATGGTATTTTGTTCAGAATAATTTTTCACGCCGTATCTGGCTTCCTTTTGGAACAGGTGAATACCGGATTGAGGTAATCGAATTTGATTCTGTTACACTCACTAGTCCGCCGAAGGGCGAGGGGGCATTGCGGGGCGGTTCGTATTCCCGTGAGCCTTTGGTTTTTACCGTTTACAATACCCGTGAAGAGCGCGAGTTGGTAGATGGCGACGGACGCTGGATATATCCTTCGTTCAATACTGAAAGTGATGATTACCGTGTGAGCAATCTATTAAACGATATAACATTTGGTATTGGTAATGATGCCGATAAGGTAAGGGCGATACACGACTACATGGTATCTACTTTGGTATACGACACGCAATCGTTTAGTAATGCATCGCGTTCACGGAAGATGAATGCGGTCTCTGTTATAGAAAATGCGACGGGGGTCTGTGACGGCTATTCTTTTTTAAGCGCCGCCCTGCTACGGAATGCGGGCATCCCCTGTAAAATCGTTGCTAACAGGTCTATTGTACATTCGTGGAATAATGTCTATATCGACGACAAATGGAAATTTTACGATGCAACATGGGATGATCCCGTTCCCGACCAGGGTCCGGGTATAGTTCATCATACCTATTATCTTCTGGACGACCTTAGGGGGGGGGATAACAGGCACCGGGGAGCGGGGACAGCACTCATTGGGGATGCGCAATAGCACTGCCCTATGCAAAAGAGAACGTTTATGTTGATTATCGCGCTTGTCTTCTTCGCGTGCAAAACGATACCGATAGATTTTATGCCGGCACGGTATGCCCAGCTGCAAAATTTTGTTGAAGTTACCAACATTGAAGATTATGAAACACTTGTCAAGTTCAATAATATAAAAACGGTGTTCTATACTGATGAGTTTTTTATTGTCGAAATCAACTCGGTATTATATGCGTTGCAAACGAGGGGGTATAAGAATTTTCATGACTACAAAGAAGGTAAATTAGCTCAGCCTGAAGAGCACTCAATTTATAAACCGGGTTACTCCCTTAACCGATCAAGGGATAAATGAGCCTCCCCGCGGCAGAGCGGCGGGACTGAGCGTCCAGCAGTTCCGAATTCAACCACGTATGAGGAATTAAGAAAATTTTAACCACGAACCTCATGAACAACACGAACGAAAGACGAAAAAGGATATGAATAATGGTGATAAACAAGGCGGAAATCGTGAGAATTGTGCGCAATTTGTTCGTGTGGTTCGTGCCGTTCGTGGTTAATTTTCGAATTCGTAATTGCTGCTGAGCGGCGGCTCATACTTGCGCAACATCAAAAAACATTTTACAATGGGTAGCAAGGGGCTTGAAAATGTCAATCGAAATAGTGCGTGCATACTTACAACAATGGGCTAGACATAACGATATTATAGAATCGGCTCTATCTACGGCGACGGTTGCAGAGGCGGCGGCAGCTCTTGAGGTGATTCCCGCCCGCATTGCCAAGAGTATCTCGCTTAAAACAGCATGTGGCGCAATGCTCATAGTCGTTGCGGGTGATGTAAAGCTGGATAACAAAAAATTCAAAGATTATTTTGGCTATAAGGCGAGGATGCTGCTCCCGGAAGAAGCGTTGGCATTTACAGGGCACGCCATAGGCGGCGTGTGCCCTTTTGGTCTGCCCGATGGCGTCGATGTGTATTTGGATGTCTCGTTAAAGCGGTTTGCGACCGTCTTCCCCGCCTGCGGCAGCAGCAATTCAGCAATAGAGCTTACACTCGAGGAATTAAACGAATACTCAAAAAATAAAAACTGGATAGATGTTTGCAAGAGCGCGGGAGGGTGCTGAAGGTATTGCAGGTATTGATGAAAAATCCAATGTGCGCTATACTCCACTCATGTTTGATTTTTCAGAGGCATTACAGTGATATCCACCTTAGTTGAAATGTTTCAGTTTACATTTCTTGTCAGAGCATTTGTGGTAGGCGCGCTTGTTTCAATCTGCGCCGCGCTCCTCGGCGTAAGCCTGGTCCTTAAACGCTATTCCATGATTGGAGACGGACTCTCGCACGTCGGGTTTGGCGCGCTTGCCGCCGCTACCGCGTTGAATGCCGCGCCGTTGGCGGTTTCAATCCCAATTGTCGTAGCCGCCGCCTTTCTACTGTTGCGCCTGAGTGAAAACAGCAAAATCAAAGGTGATGCCGCTATTGCCCTTATTTCCACCGCTTCGCTTGCCGTAGGCGTTGTTATCATCTCGCAGACTACGGGAATGAACACTGATGTATGTAACTACCTCTTCGGGAGTATTCTTGCGATGAATAAAGATGATGTCTATCTAAGTATAGCATTATCAGTAACCGTCCTTGGACTATTTATCGTGTTTTATAATAAATTATTCGCGATAACCTTCGACGAAACGTTCGCGAAGGCAAGCGGTGTGCGAGTCGGGATGTATAATATGCTTATTGCTTTTTTAACGGCAATAACCATCGTGCTTGGTATGCGTATGATGGGGGCGATGCTGATATCAAGCCTCATTATTTTCCCCGCCTTAAGTTCGATGCGCCTCTTCAAAAGATTTAAAAGCGTAACGATCTGTTCCGCCGTCATTTCAATACTCTGTTTTTTTATCGGCATCGTCATATCGTATCTATACGCAAGCCCGACGGGTGCAAGCGTTGTTATGATAAATATTGCGGTGTTTCTGCTCTTTTGGGCGGTAAAAATTTTTTTCAAAGAGAAAAAAACCCTGAAGACTGCCGCCGTGTTCTCGGTAGTGGGTGTCCTTTTACTTGCCGCTTGCGGTAACGCAAAAGTAGGCAATGCAAAAAACATCAATAGTGGTGAAGCACAGCTTGAAAAAAGCAAAATAGTAAAAAAAATCAACATAAACGAAACGATAGAAATAAAAGAAAAAATGTTCATCGCGCAGACCAATGATGTCTACCTAAACCCCGATGAATACTTGGGGAAAACGATAAAGCTCGAAGGGCTTTTCAAACGGGAACAGTTTACGGGAAGCAAAGAAGATCATTGTTTTGTGCTTCGTTACGGACCAGGTTGTTGCGGGAGTGATGGAAACGCCGGCTTCGAGGTAGCATGGGATAAAGAAGCAGGGATAGATAAACCATATCCGGCGCCCGACGATTGGGTGGAAGCAGTCGGCACCCTGAAACACTATGATGAGGATGGCTACCCCTATCTCTACCTCGCGCTCGCGCAGATAAATACCTTGGAAGAGCGGGGAGCAGAGTTTGTCTCCCAATAATAATACCGAACGAGGCTTACTTGACCTGATAATCGCACGCATACCTCAATTAAAACCCTTGCAGCGGGTCGCGCTATGCAGGCGCTTCTCGAATGAAGACGAGTTGCTTTCTCTTCCCTTTAAGAGTATTATTGAGGCGGCGGGGAAACAGGGGCTTCTGGATTTTGAAAACAAGAGTTTTGATATACGCGATTCGAGGCGGGAAGCCGAGCGGGATGCGGCTCTTATGAAGACGCGGCTGATAAACTATGTTTCGATAGCCGAGCCTGAAAAATACCCGCCCCTGCTGGCGCAGATTTACGACCCGCCCGCCGTGCTCTACTATCGCGGGGAGCTGCCGCCGCCCGATGCGCTCTTGCTTGCCGTTGTCGGAACGAGGAAACCGTGCGGCGCCGCCCTCTCGTGGACTTATGATTTTGCCCGCAATGCCGGGCGGTCGGGGCAGGCGCTCGTTTCGGGGCTTGCCCTCGGCATAGACGCGATGGCGCACCGGGGGAATGTCGACGGCGGCGGCAAAACCATTGCCGTGCTCGGCTCCGCCGTGGACGAGGTGTACCCGATGCAGAACAGGCAGCTTGCGCGCCGCATCCTGGGGTCGGGCGGGGCGATTGTCAGCGAATATCCGCCGGGAACGCCGCCGAACAAATGGCATTTCCCCCAGCGGAACCGGATTATTTCGGGGCTCTGTAGCTCCACCATCGTCGTCGAAGCAGGGGAAAAATCCGGCGCGCTGATAACGGCGGACTTTGCGCTGGAACAGAACCGCGATGTGGGCGTCGCCGTCGGCAACAGCGGCGCCCCCTTCGGAACAGGCTGTGCCCGTCTTGCCGAAGACGGCGCTTTACTGGTAAAAGGGATAGAGAATTTTTTTGTCACCACTGCCGCCACAGGAGTTTTCCCCAAACAAGAAAACTTGGCGGAATCCCTTGCGAGGGAATTGAGTGTGGTGCCTTAGGCACATTTAATCCTTCCGGACGATAAGAAAACGGGGGACAAGAAGGTAAAAGGTATGAATAATGTGTAAAAAAAGTTTTCAGAGTGTTATCTTTCCCCATCCCCCATCCCCCATTCCCCATCCCCTTCTTCTCTTCATCCTAGCGCTGGCGGCGCAAAACTTGCCCGCACAGCAGGAGCAGGCAGCGCAGAAATTGGCGGTGCGGGGAAAAAACTTTCAGCTTTCGCTGGAGGCTTCGCTAGGCTTGCTGCACGGGCAGGCGGAAGAGCTCGTCTTCTGGGAACCGGGGTCCGAGCGGAAACTAAGCCAATTGCTCTGGGATTTCAAGCCTACAGGCTATGCCGGCGTGGCTCTGCGTCTTGATTGGCAGAAACCGGCGAGCCGGTGGGGATTTTTCACGGACGGTTCGGTTAAGTTTGGGTTTCCAGGGAAAAGCGGTATCATGGAGGATAGGGATTGGCGTGGCAATGATTATCCTGCTTGGCTGACAGACTATTCCGTTCATGACAATAGAACCGAGAGCGCGCTCCTGATTGACGCCGCCCTCGGCGCATCTTTTCGATTGACCGAGTCCTTTGTATTAAAAGCATATTTTTCCTACGATTTTATCCGGTTCGCCTGGACAGCGTCCGGCGGGTCTTTTCTGTATCCTCCTCCACCTGGTGGCACTGGTCACTATCCTATAGAAAAGCTTGGAGTCGGCGATGTTGGAACATACAGGCAAACCTGGCATATCATTTCTCCGGCGCTTGCCCTATACTGGAAGTTTTTGCCCGCTTCCGATATAACATTTTCTCTTGCGCTAAGCCCGCTTATTTTTTCCAACGCGATCGACAATCATCTTCTGCGAAGCTTGGATATTTTCTTTGACCTGAAAGGCGGACTGTTTATCGAGCCTAAGCTGGTGTTCTCTTGGACGCCTAAGGATTTTTTATCCCTGTCGCTTTCCGCTTCCTATAGAAACATCAGCGGCATCCGAGGGAACGCGAAATATGTCCAGCAAGCCGTAGGCACGACGCCGGCAAGCACGAAGGAATATAACGATGGATTCGGCGCAGGCTATCGTGCTTTTGATATAGCAATAAGCGTGCGCTTCAGGCGCTTTTAAGCCTTCCGTTCAATAAGAAGACGGGCGGCAAGCAAGAGGGGATAAAGAATCAAGTGAAGAACATGAAGAATGAACGCCTATTTCTTACTCAAGGCAAGGTTGAAGGCGCCTGTGGCGCGTTGGGTGTTCAGGAAAGAAAAGACATTATGGACTTAATGCGGAGTTTTATGGATAGTCAGGATGAGCCTAAAGTAGGAATTTTCTGGTATGATAGTGAAGTAGATGAGTTGTTTGGGGTAACAAAGATTGGCGTTACAGAACTTATCCCGAACTCTAAAGGGAATAAAACGGTGCGGACACTGCATAAGAATTGGTGGAAAAAGCAAGAGATGCGTGATAGAGCGAAAGGGGTAAAAGACAGCGTCTATTATACTGATTATACCTTAACGCCGAGGGGAAGAGTTTTCCAAAACGCGGACGGAAGTTTTAGAATTATGTGCGGAACGTGGATGACGGATGAAATTAAGGATTTGGTTATTGATGAATTTGATTTACAGGGGCAGAACGTGCATGTTGTGCAGGATGTACACTGGGAGATTGGCAATGGCTGGGATGAAGAACTGTAATTGTATTAACGAAAAAAGAGCAGAGAAGGGTGAAAGGTGAACGCCCATTTAAAAGCGAAGGCAATGCCGAAACCGCCTCTGGCGGTCATTTTTCTCTTTTCTCTCTTCATTTGCACGCAGACTCTGCCGGCGCAGGAGCAGTCAGAGCAAGAATTGACGGTGGCGGGAAAAGGAGCCTTCCAGCTTTCGCTGGGGGCTTCGCTGGGCTTGCTTTCGGGGCAGGGGGAAGAGATAGTCTATAAGGGGGCAACGACCGACAATCCATTAAGCCAATTGCTCTGGTATCTCGATCCGCTCGGGCTTGCGGGTGTAGATATAAGTCTTAATTGGCAAAAACAGGGGAACAGGTGGGGATTTTTTACAGACGCTCATTTTAAGTTTGGATTTCCGGGGGGTAGCGGCGTTATGCAAGACCGCGATTGGACGGACACTGCATACCCGGCTTACCTCACCCACTATTCTGTTAGTAGCAACAAAACCGAGCGCGCGATGCTGATTGACGCCGCTGTAGGCGCGTCATTCCGATTGACCGACTTCATGGTTATCAAAGCATATCTTGCCTATGATTATATTTGGTTCTCGTGGATTGCGTCAGGCGCCTCACTCTTATATCCAGATGGACAAGGCGGTCACAAATATATGCCGGATGGGGATATTGTCAGTTACCAACAGACTTGGCATATCATTTCTCCGGCGCTTGCCCTGAACGGAAAACTTAATCGCTATTTCGATATAGAGTGTTCTGTCAAAATAAGCCCCTTCTTGTGGTGTGCTACAGAAGACCGGCATCTTTTGTACGAACCGGTAATGATCACTGTCATGAATATGTCGTTAGGCGGATTCTTTATCGAGCCCAAGATGGTTTTTTCGTGGACGCCCCGAGATTTTATTTCGCTGATTTTTTCTGTTGCCTATAAAAATGTACGCACACGCGGCGACGCGCTCCAGAATAAGGATAGTAATCCCGTTTTATCTAAAAACAGCGGCGGCGGGTCTTATCAGGCTTTTGATGTAGCATTAGGCGCAAAATTCAGGGTAGACTGAGTGTGCCTTAGGCACTTTTACGCCTTCCGTTCGATAAGGAAATGGGTGTCTAATACGATGCGTCGCATCAGAATGAGTGAACGGTGATGAGTGATGAAAGATTTGACTATCGGGAAATATTTTTTTGTGTGGAATGAGCAATGAGTGATAATGATATAACTTGGAAACAGAGTAATAATTCAGAGCAAAACAAACAGACGGCAACATGCCCGCAGGGCGCCCTCGCGCCCTCGCGGAGTAAAATCTTTCCCCATCCCCCGCTTCTCCCCCTTCTTCTTTTCATCCTGGCTCTGGCGGCGCAAAACGTGCCGGCGCAGGAGCAGGCGGCGCAGGAACTGACAGCGGGGGGAAAAAACTTCCAGTTTTCGCTGGGGGCTTCGCTGGGCTTGCTCCATGGACAGGGGGTGGAAGTGGTCTACAAGGCGCTTGGTTCCGATAACCTCCTCAGTGAATTGCTCTGGGATATAAAGCCCATAGGCTATGCGGGGCTTAACGCGGCGCTTGCTTGGCAAAAACCGGAAGCCAAGTGGGGGTTTTTTGCGGCGGCGGCGATTAAGTTTGGATTTCTGGGAAAAACCGGAATCATGCAAGACAGCGATTGGTTAGAGTATGATTATCCTGATTGGCTGATATACTATTCTGCTCATGATAATATAACCATGCGTGCGATGCTCCTTGATGCCAATTTCGGCATGTCATATCGATTGTCACAGTCTATGGTATTAAAAATGTCTCTTGAGTATCATTTTATGCACTTCGCATGGACTGCGTTAGGCGGATCCTTCGTATATCCACAGAGCAATGGCGGACACATGTATTTTGAGGAGCCTATTGAATCTTGTCGATATCGTCAAATGTGGCATATCATTGCTCCGATGTTCGCTTTTTACGGGAAGTTTAACCCCTATTTCGATATTACCCTTTCTTTTGCGATTACGCCGCTCATCATAGCTGATAATATTGATAATCATCTTCTGCGTGATATGGATATTGTATTCCTCATGTTCGGCGGATTGTTTGTCGAGCCAAAGTTGGAGTTCGCTTGGACGCCCAAAGATTTTCTTTCCCTGTCGTTTTCCACTTCCTATCGATATGTGAAGGCTGCGCGCGGGATAGGCTATAAAGAAGCCGGAAGCTCGGTCGGCGCATCCTACCACGCTTTCGATGTAGCATTAACGGCGCAATATAGAGTAAACTGGGCAAGATAAAAAAATGTGAGGTAAAATGGCTGAAAAGGTAAAAGAAAAAGTAAAGGCGAAGGCAAAGCCGAAGGCGGCGGTAAAAAAACGCAAGAAGATGACGCTGGTCATCGTTGAGTCGCCGGCAAAGGCGAAGACTATCGAAAAATACTTGGGCGCTTCCTATATGGTCAAGGCTTCCATGGGGCACCTCATCGACCTGCCCAAGTCGCGCATGGCTATCGATGTCGCGCATGATTTCGAGCCGGAATATATCACGGTGCGGGGCAGGGCAAAGCTGCTTCAGGAATTGCAACGCGACGCAAAAAAATCAGACGCCGTGATGCTTGCCTCTGATAATGACCGCGAGGGTGAGGCTATCGCCTGGCATCTGCAAAAAGCGATTTCGGCAAAAAACGCCGCGCTTGCTATCTCCCGAATCAGTTTTAACGAGATTACGCCGGAGGCAATCAAAAATGCCGTCGCCCACCCCGTCAGCATCGATACGGCAAAGGTTGACGCGCAAAAAGCACGCCGCGTCCTCGACCGGCTCGTCGGCTATAGCCTGTCTCCCCTCCTCTGGAAAAAAGTAAAAAACGGACTCTCCGCAGGGCGTGTCCAATCAGTCGCTTTACGAATCATCTGCGAGCGCGAGAAGGAAGTCGAATCGTTCATACCCGAAGAATACTGGTCGCTCGAAGCCGAGTTCAAACAGAAGAATGTCTTATTCCGCGCTATGCTGATTAGCTGGCAGGGCGAAAAAGCTGACTTAAAAAAAGAATCGGACGCTCAGTATATCATCAAGACAATTAGAGATGAAAGTTTTGTTGTGTCTGACATTCGGGAAACTGAAAAGACGCTTCATCCGAAACCACCTTTTACGACGTCGGTTTTGCAGCAGACGGCGGCAAACAGGCTCGGCTTTACCAGTAAGAAGACGATGCAGGTCGCCCAGCAGTTGTATGAAGGCGTCAACATAGGCAGGTCGCGTATCGGTTTGATTAGCTACATGAGGACCGATAGTGTTCGTATATCGCAAACGGCGCTGACAGAGCTGCGGGACTGGATAGCAAAAGAATATCCCGCGGAGCTGCCCGAGTCGGCGCGTAATTATGCGGTTGGTAAAACGGCGCAGGACGCGCACGAGGCGATACGCCCCACCTATACGAGCAATACGCCTGATGATATGAAAAAATATCTTACGCGGGATCAGTTGCGCTTGTATTCGATTATTTGGGAACGCTTTGTTTCAAGCCAGATGACCAATGCTAAAACGAAGACTATCAGCGCCGATATATGTGCGGGAGAGGCGCTCTTCCGCGTAACGGGAACCCGTATCGTCGAAAAAGGCTTCCTCAAAGTGCTGAATGTGCTTGCCTCGAAAGAGGATAAGGCATTTTCTTTCCCCGCGATACAAAAAGGCGATAAACTCGCCCTGCGCTGTTTTATTCCCGAACAGCACTGGACGCAGGGAACGCCGCGTTTTACCGACGCTTCCATCGTAAAAATGCTCGAAGAAAAAGGCATCGGGCGCCCCTCAACCTATGCGCCGACGATCTCGCTCCTCCTTGAACGTTACTATGTGCAGCGCTCAAACCGGCAGCTTGTCCCGACAATGCTCGGCAGGCTCATCTGCGATATGCTCGTCGAAAACTTTGGCGATGTTGTCGATGTTGATTTTACCGTCAATATGGAAAAAGGGCTTGACGAAGTAGAAGACCCCCAAGCGAGCCGCTCGTGGCCCGATATGATACGCGCATTTTACGACCCGTTTAAGCGGAAAGTCGATGCGGTCGCCCTCACTCTTGAATCGCAGAAAGGCTCTTTTGACGAGTCCACCGACGAAGTTTGCGATAAATGCGGGAAGGCGATGGTTAAAAAACTCGGCAAATACGGCTATTTTCTTGCCTGTTCGGGCTTTCCGGCATGCAGAAACGCAAAATCCATCCCCCTCGCCGCCTGCCCGAAATGCGGGGGCGATGTTATCGAGCGCAGGTCGAAGGGGCGCGGCAAGAAATTTTACGGCTGCGTGAAATATCCCGAATGCGATTTTATTACGCACTTCAAGCCCTTAACTCAGAGCTGCCCGAAATGCAACTGGTTTCTCGTCGAAAAGTATGATAAACGCAACGGCAGCCACAAGGCATGCATCAACCCCGATTGCGAGTATCTGCACAGCGCGGATGAAGAGTAGGGGGCGGCGATGACAATTGAACAAAAATTTACTTTATGGTATGATTACGCCATGGAAGATTTGACCACGGCGGAGGCGATGTATCGGAGCGGGCGCTGGTTATATCTGCTGTTCTGCTGCCAGCAAGCGTTGGAAAAATTGGTAAAAGGTTTGTATCTGCTCTATCTTGACGATAATATCCCAAAAATACACAATATCAATACGCTCATCGATAGATTTTCAGAT
>JAITNZ010000146.1 GCA_031290205.1 Spirochaetaceae bacterium | reverse complement strand
TGCGAAAATCGCCCTTACCATCGTGAAGGCCGGATGAAAAGCGCCACAGGCGCCCACCGCCCCAGCTACACCGCGGCTGGGCGCGAAAATCGCCCTTACCAAAGTGAAGGCCGGATGAAAACCCCCTGCGGGGGTTGAGTTTTGAAGGCGTTTCGTTTAATATGGAACAATGCTTGGGCCTCTGGTGAATGCTGTTGTTATTGTAATATGCGCTTTGGTCGGCGCGTTTTTTGTGCGGAACATTCCGGCGCGTTTTGAAGAAATTTTAAAAAAAGCGATAGGGCTTGCCATCATTTATATCGGGGTTTCAGGCGCCCTCGTCAATCAACTGCCGTTGCTTTTAATTCTGAGTTTAGTTTCAGGCGCGATTATCGGAGAGGCGATAAACATCGACCGCTGGTTCAACAAATTCGGCCTCTGGGCCGAGCGAAAGATACACGGGGGAACGGGGGGCGCGGGTTCGTTTTCCAAAGGTTTTGTACAAGCCAGCATCCTGTTTTGTTCCGGCGCGATGGCCATAGTCGGCTCGATGCAGAGCGGTTTCTACGGCAACCACGAGACGCTTTTTGCCAAAACGATACTTGACGGTTCAATCTCGATAGTGTTCGGCGCGACATTGGGAATCGGCGTGGCGTTTTCGGCGATTCCGGTATTTATCTATCAGGGGGGCATCGCCCTTCTTTCGATGTTTGCCGGCGATGCGTTGTCCGCCGAAACGATCCGCGAGATGGCGGCGGTTGGGAACCTCGTTGTGGCGGCAATCGGCTTCAACTTTCTTGACATAAAAGAAATTCGCGTAGCCAATTTCATTCCGGCGATTTTCATTCCTCTTGTTTATTTTTCCGCAAGGGGGCTGTTTTTCCCGTGATACGTGATTTTTTGCCGCTTTTTCGTGAAAGCGTAGCCACTTATGCGCTGGTAGGCAAAAGCGGAACCGGCAAGAGTTATCAGTCTAAATTTGTAGCGGCGAGATATAACATCGATCTTATTATTGATGACGGTCTTTTAATTAGGAACGAGCGCATCCTTGCGGGACGCTCGGCGAAGGAGGAGAGTTCGATTATCGCGGCGGTTCGTGCGGCGGTTTTTTTCGACAAGACCCGCCGGGACGAGGTTGCCCGTAAACTTCAAACTGAAAAATACCGGAAAGTCCTGTTGCTGGGCACTTCCGAAAAGATGATTAAGAAGATAGCGGCGCGCTTGCAGCTTCCCCGGCCCCGGAAAATCATCAAAATTGAAGATTTTGCGAAGAGCGAAGAGATTGACAAGGCCCTGCGCACGAGGCGCGTCGAGGGGAAACATATCATACCGCTGCCCTCACTTGAGGTGAAGAAAGCGTATCCTGTCATTTTTCTTGACCGTATGCCGATTATTAAAGGGAAGATGCCGACGGCGATAGGTTTCATCCCCGAATCGCATGAAAAGTCGA
This sequence comes from Spirochaetaceae bacterium, assembly GCA_031290205.1. Classification (GTDB taxonomy): domain Bacteria; phylum Spirochaetota; class Spirochaetia; order Treponematales; family Breznakiellaceae; genus JAITXS01. The sequence goes on along the minus strand of JAITNZ010000146.1, from coordinate 1,520 downwards.
TAGTCCGCCCGCTATATTCGATTAAGACGAAAATCGTGCTGTCAAAATATTCATTTTCGCTGATGATTATCAATTGCGTTAACGAGTTTAACAGCCGTATCAAGGTGAAAGAGAGCAGTATTATCGACTGGAAAGCGGGTTACCGGCTGATAATGACGCTTGATGTGCCGCTTGGCATGAAACTTGAAAAAAATATTGATGGATTAAAGCACTATATTACCGATAATATAGAGAGATTTACCGGCATCCTCATTGAAGAGGTGTTTGTCGTTATAGACAAAATTATTGATAAAGTGTAGATTAGAGTTCTAGCTTTACGAGGCTCTATCGCATTAGGAGGAATGAATGAAAAAGCAAGTTGGATTAATTCTGCTCATGGGGGGGGTTTTCTGCCCTGTTTTTGCGCAGGATTTTACGGTTACGGATATTGCTGTAAGTCCGCTGATTGCAGGTCCAACCGAAGTTCAAGTTCGCAGCCAGCTTTTTGACATCTCTTGCCAGGGCGGCGGTTATGCCGCGGAAACGCTTTTGAGAGAGCTTGAACTCCGTTTTGAAGTATATAACCGTCTTTTCCGCTTTAACGCCGCCCAATTAAAAGCGCCGCTGAAGGTACGCGCGTTTACCGATAAAACCGCTTATGACAACTATGTCAGCCTCAAACTGGCTTCGACGCGGGAAGGCGCCGTTTATCTTCACTATAATGACGCGGCCAAGCGAGAGCTCATCATTCATCTGAACAGCCCGGAAGCGGACAGGGTGCTCCCCCATCAGGCTTTCATCCAATATTTAAGGGCGTTTATCCCGTATCCGCCGACATGGATGAGAGAAGGTTTTGCGATTTATTTCAATACGTTGAAATTTAACAAAGAGACGCGGGAGCTTCTCTACGAAGAAAACCTCGCGTGGCTTGATACGGTAAAGAGAATGGCCTCGGAGCGGAGGGAACCTTCGTTTCAATCGGTTCTTCTTGCCGATGTGAACAATCAAACGCCTGAATATTTTCATCCGATGTCGTGGTCTATCGTGTCGTTCCTTCTTAATGTAGGCGGCGGCGGTGATTATTTCAGGTCTCTCACGGAGACATTTCTTCTCCTTGACTCCACCGCTTCGGCTGCCGACAACGACAAGATTGCGCTCAGCCGGCTTACCAACTGGACGACGCTGGAAAAGATGCACGATGATTATACAACGTATATATCTTCGCGGCAAACATTTGCCGAGCTGATAGTTGCCGGCCAGGAAGCCTACGGGGTGAACGACTTTACTGTGGCGGAGACGAATTTCATGGAAGCGCTCTGGCAAAAGCCGAATCACTATGCGCCTTATTATTATTTGGGTTTGCTTTCATACGCGACTCAGAACTACGATATGGCCGAGCAGTACTATCGTTCGGCCTTGCAATTCCTGCCGGCGAATCACGGGCCGGACGATGAGGCGCTCATTCAATACGCGCTCGGCGTGAATGCGGCAAGCGCCGGTAAAACTGACGAGGCCGTTCAATATCTGAACAGCGCCGCTAC
>JAITNZ010000117.1 GCA_031290205.1 Spirochaetaceae bacterium | reverse complement strand
GGGGAACATATCCCCCGCACCCCCAGTTTGAACCGCCCCAAGGGGCGGGGTATCAGACCCCAAGTGGATGACGCCCTTTTCATACTGAAGGCGAAGGTAGAAAGCGCCTGAGGCGCAATGAAAGTACCAATTTTCGTGTCACTCATGGTTTTTATTCTTCTTTTCTGCGCCCACCTAGAGGCTGTTCTTTATAATTCTGCGTTAATCTGCGAAATCTGCGGACTTTCTTGGCTTTTTTATTTTAATCCGCTCGACATGGGGAGGTGCTGAAATTGGTAGACAAAAAAACATAATTTTAATATATTTAAGAGAGAGGTGTGAGGAATAAAGCGTGATTACGCTCACATCCCAGCCTCCCCTTCATACAATACCACTTTTTCAATAGGAGAAAAAAAATGAAAAATAACAAGAAAGCTCCTTTTCGTAGTGAAGGAAAAGCGCGGAACCCCCTGTGGCGGCGCCCTTTTCAATCAATACTAATAGTCGCGCTTGGCGCACTGGCTTTTGGTGGGTGCAATGCGTTTTCGGAGGATGCGGGACTTCGTGCAAACAAGGAAACAACGTGGATTCGTCTGGTGCCGGAATCGCTTTACACGGTGGACGACGGGACGGCGATGGCTACCTTAACGCTCGACTTCAGCCGGGTAATCGACGAGTTGGAAGACAATCCCAGCGAGGAAAAGTTAGCTGCCCTCATCACGTTTGACTATGAATACTATCCCACGGGGACGCCGGATTCGAGGAAACTCAAGCCGGTTAAGGTTGTCAAACTGGCGGAGGCGATATACATCCTCACCGTAAAAAATATTCCGTCTAATGGCGGCATAGCGCAGCTGACCGTTCACAAATCAACTATTACGCCGCCCACCCGCCTTTGGTCACTCAATGGGCAGGCGTTACCCGACGAGGATGTAACGGCGGCATTGCTCGACTTTCGCTTCGAACGGGGCAAAAATCCGTCTCTCACTGCCGAAGCGATCGGCGGTATCGACCAGCGGCAGGGGACGGTTTTCGTTGTGGTGCCGCCGGGGACGCCCCTCAGCCCTTTGACGCCTTCGATAATCACCAATCTGGGCAATACCTATACGCCGTCCAGCCAATCTGACTTTGTCGGGAGCGTGCCATACAGGGTAACAGCGGATAGAACTCTGGACGAAAAGGATTATGAGGTGCGCGTGATTCAACAGACGCAAAGCTCAGCGCGAATCTATGTCTTTGGGTTCACCAAAGAAGAGAACGCCGCTTTTCTTACCAGCTCACTTTCAGGCGTCATTAACGAGGCTGCCAAAACCATCACGGTTACGGCGCCTTACGGAACAGACCTCCGCGCACTTAAACCCGCTATCACCCATTCGGGAGCAAGGATCTCGCCTGCGAACCTGGCAGTTCGGGACTTTAGCAATCCGCTTACCTATACCGTTAGCCCGATAAGCGGCGCCGATGTTGATTATGTGGTCAATGTCTATGAGGGAACAGACCCCAACTTGTCAAACCTCTTTGAAATCACCTGGAACCCGCAAGGGGAGCCGAAAGACACTTCTGGCTACTCGGGCGGCGTGGTGGAAAAAGCGCTCCAGTGGTTGAATGACACGACGGCAAACGGTGGAACTCTCAATGGACGGCAGTTTGAAATCAGGCTGGACGCGGATGCGGCGCTGGGACCGCAGACTTTGGGCGGCGCCGCTTCCGATGACGGCGCGGCATATCCCAACATCAAAGGCAAGAATCTGTTTAACGTGGGCATCACCGTGAAGAGCCGCGATGGGTCGACGCGGCGCACCCTCAGCCTTTCCGCGCCGGGGAGTATGTTCAAGCTGGCGTCTGGCGCATATATTGATATGGCTGTTGACAGCGTTATCCTGAAAGGGCTTTCGGCGGGACATACCGTGCTGAATAGCCCCGCGACTGTGCCCATTGAGATACCGGAAAGCAGCCCCTCAATGGATAACGACAAGTCTCTCGTCTACGTTGGGCAGGGCAGCGCCTTTGAGCTCCTGGGGAGCGCGGAGTTGACGGGCAACTGGAATGCGGCTACGTCCGAACCTGCGGGGCACGGCGGCGCGGTGCAGCTCGTGGGGGGGATGTTCCGCATGACCGGCGCGGATACCTCGGTACACAACAACTATGCAGCACTTTCCGGCGGCGGCATTTGGAGTATTGGGGAGGGCGTTCCCGCACAGCTTATCATGGCAGGGGAAAATGCGGCGGTGTCCTTCAACGCGATTGGCGCCACCGGAGACGGAGGCGGAGGCGGAATAATGGCTGACGGCGATTCATCGGATACCACGAAAGCCACTTATTTTACGATGAGCGGGAACAACGCGAAGATAAACGGGAACCAGGGACGCAGCGGCGGCGGGATACGGCTCTACGGTAAAGGTTCGACCGGACTCATGTCGGGGGCGAACGCGGCAATATCTGACAACACTACCGCTGATGGCGGCGGCGGCGGAGTGTACAACACCGGCAACGGGCAATTTACCATGTCGGGGGCGGGTGCGCAGATAAGAAATAATACCGCCTCCGATGACGGTGGCGGTATACTTTGTGTTAATGGTGATTTTACCATGGCAGGCGGCGAGGTTTCGGGCAACGAGTGCCCCAGCGCGTTGATTCAGATAGGCATTAGTGGCGGCACACATAAATTTGCCAATGGCGTCCACGGCGTGGTGTATATTACCGGCAGCTCCGGCGGCGATCCCAACGACCTGGACCTACCGAGCGGCGGCGACTTCGCGACCAGCAACTGGTATTGGCATCAGACCCTCGACACGGTGATTAAGGTGCTGCCGTAAGCGCGCCTAGGGCGGCGCCTAGCAGCCTGTCGCTCTTCATCTGGAAAACATCCTGATAGCGTGAAAGATACCGGACAAAATCGGGGGATTTGTTCATCATTCTGAACTTGGAGCCCCCGATTTTCGCTCTGGAGTGCTTTATGTTCAATGTGCCAGGTTTAAAACCACCGCCTTTAGGCGGTAAGCGAGGATGATCCTAACGTAGCCGCACAAGAGAGGGAGTTGCTGAAGCTACTTGAACTTTGTTTTTTTTCATATTACACTTCCTTCAATAGTTAGAGCTTTTAGGAATTAAAGTTTTTAGGAGGATTTATGACCATTGCCGAAATGTTCGGGCAGAGCGGCGTCTTGGCGCTGTTGGGGATGGGGGTCGTTTTCGGCTTCCTCATCGTGTTGATAGTCTGCATCACCGTCGCGGGTAAAGTAATCCACGCGCTCGGGCTTGATAAGGAAACGTCGATAGCAAAAAGCGCCCCCGCGATAGCCTCAGGCTCAAGCGTGAACGCCCCCATAGCTGCCGCCATCAGCGCAGCCGTCCATCAGTATAAAAAATAAAGGAGGCGTCAATGACGCTTTCAAGCTCCCGTTCTGTTAAGATAACGGGGCTTATGACCAATTGATTTTTACAGGAGTAAAAAATGTCAAAAATTAAAATTACCGATTTGATTCTTCGCGATGCGCACCAGTCGCTCATCGCCACCCGTATGACGACGGCGGATATGCTTCCCGCTTGCGCCCAGCTCGACAAGATAGGCTTTTGGGCGCTGGAAGCCTGGGGCGGGGCGACCTTCGACTCATGCATCAGCTTTTTGAACGAAGACCCCTGGGAGCGGCTGCGGCAACTCAAGGCGGCGCTGCCTAAAACGCCGATTATGATGCTGTTGCGCGGGCAGAACCTCCTCGGCTATCGGCACTATGCCGATGATGTCGTTGATAAATTCGTTGAGCTGTCGGCGAAAAACGGCGTGGGCATCTTCCGCATATTCGACGCCTGTAACGACCCCCGCAACCTCCAGCGGGCGGCGCTCGCCGCGAAAAAGACTGGCAAGCACGTCCAGATGGCGATTTCTTATGCGACGACGCCTTACCACACGAAAGAGGTTTATGCTGATTTAGCCGCCCGTTATGCCGAGTTTGGCGCGGATTCAATCTGTATTAAGGATATGTCGGGGCTCTTAAAACCTTACGAAACTTACGATTTAATCAAGGCAATCAAGGCGAAGGTGAAAGACATTCCTGTCGAGATTCATTCGCACGCGACGACGGGGCTTTCCGTCCCGACCTTGTTGAAGTCGGCGGAGGCGGGGGCGGAGATCCTCGACACGGTGATTTCGTCGATGGCGATGGGGACGAGCCATAGCCCGACGGAGACGGTTGTCGAGATGTTCAAGGGGACTGAGTTCGATACGGGGCTGGACATTCTGCCGCTGCTCGATATTGCCGCCTATTTCCGCGATATTCGCAAGAAATACGCCAAGTTTGAGTCGAGTTTCCTCGGCGCGGACACGCGGATTCTCGCCTCGCAGGTGCCCGGCGGGATGCTCTCTAACCTCGAAAACCAGTTGAAAGAGCAGAATGCGGGAGACAAGATTGATGCGGTGCTGAAGGAGATTGCCGTCGTGCAGAAAGACTGCGGCTATATTCCGCTGGTCACGCCGACAAGCCAGATCGTGGGCACTCAGGCGGTATTCAACGTGATTTTCGGGCGTTATGCGAATATTACGAAGGAGACCGCCGACCTCGTAACGGGGCGCTATGGGGCGACCCCCGCCGAGGTGAACGCCGATTTGCGGAAGAAGGCGCTGGAAAAGATGCAGTATGAGGCGGCTTTGACCTGCCGCCCCGCCGACAAGATTGCCAACGAATACGAGAAAATTGCCGCCGACGCAAAAGCCGCCGGTGCAAAGACCGACGAGGATATCCTCACCTTTGCGATGTTCCCGTCGAAAGCCCCCGGCTTCTTCAAGAGCCGCGAGAAGGGACCGCTCGATTCGGGTAGCTTCGGCGCTCCGGCGCAGGCTCCGCAAGCGGGCAGTGCCGCCGGTAAAAGCAGCGGCAGTGCGGAAGCCTACGTCGTCAACGTGAACGGCGCCGACTATCATGTATCCGTGCGTCCCGAAGGGACGCTGGCGATTGCCCCTGCGGGCGGCGCTCCGGCTGCTCAGGCAGCAGCGGCGCCTGTGGCGGCGGGCGGCGTGCAGGTAGCGGCTCCGGTTGCCGGCACGATACTGAAGCTCGCCGTCGATGAAGGGGCGCAGGTAGCGCTAGGCAGCACGATCATCATCATCGAGTCGATGAAGATGGAGCTTGAAATCAAGTCAACAGCCGCCGGAAAAGTGCATTTCCTCGTCCCCGCAGGGCAGGCAGTGCAGGCTCAGCAGGCGCTGGCGCAGATAGGATAATAGTGGTAAAAGGTGGAAAAGGTGGAAAAATATGTTTTCGTTTAATAAGGGACCCGTCTGGGTCGTCAAAATATGCATCCTCATGCTGCTCGGCGCGCTTTCACTCTCTCTCGCGCTGTCGGTGTTTTCGCCTGCCGCGAAGGCTCAGTCCGTAGCGCCGAGCGGCGCGGCGGCGGCGGCGCCATCGACGGCATCCGATGCGTCCGGCATGGAGAGCATCATTCCCGGGTCGCAGGATATACCGCGCATCAACATCCCGACCTTCGCACAAAAGATCGCGCAGACGACCGGGCTCTACGCCTTCCTCACCGATGCTAAAGAGATGCTCACCCCACGGGGCGAGACTGTCTGGGTTTTCGGCTGGAAAGAGCTGATCATGGTGATCGTCGGCTTCGTCATCGTCTGGCTCGGCGCGGCGAAAGGCTTCGAGCCGTTGCTCCTCATCCCGATAGGTTTTGGCGTCATCTTCGTCAACATCCCCTTCGCCGGCATGGGGGACGCCCCGCACGGGATGCTCCACATCATCTACGAAGGCGGCGTCGGCAACGAATTCTTCCCGCTCTTCATTTTCATGGGCATAGGCGCTATGACCGATTTCGGTCCGCTCATCGCCAACCCCAAAACGGCGCTCCTCGGCGCCTCAGCCCAGTTCGGCGTCTTCGGCACCCTCTTCGGCGTAACGGCAATGAACCTGCTACCCGGCGTCAACTTCACCCTGAAAGACGCCTGCGGTATCGCCATCATCGGCGGCGCGGACGGACCGACGACGATCTATATCGCCGCAAAACTCGCCCCTCAGCTTATGGCAACGGTGGCAGTCGCCGCCTATTCCTACATGGCGCTCGTCCCCCTCATCCAGCCGCCGATTATGAAAGCGCTCACCACTCCTGAAGAGCGCCTCATCAAGATGAAGCAGCTGCGCCCCGTCTCGAAAGTCGAAAAGATGCTCTTTCCGATGGTCGTCTTCACGCTCACCATACTCCTCCTGCCCTCGTCGGCGCCGCTCATCGGCTGCTTGATGTTCGGCAACTTCATCAAGGAAATCGGCGTCGTCGACCGCATCTCGAAAACACTTCAGAATGAGCTGATGAACATCGTCTCCGTCCTCCTCTCGCTCGGCGTAGGAAGCCAGATGACCCCCGACAAGTTCCTCAATCCAAGCTCGCTTTCGATAGTCGCGCTCGGGCTCGTTGCGTTCTGCGTGGCAACCGGCACCGGCGTCCTCGTGGCAAAGCTGATGAACGTCTTCCTCAAAGATAAAATCAACCCGCTCATCGGCTCCGCCGGCGTTTCCGCCGTCCCGATGGCTGCCCGCGTGTCCAACAAAGTTGGCTTGGAATACGACCCCGGCAACTTCCTCTTGATGCACGCGATGGGACCAAATGTGGCGGGCGTTATCGGCACTGCGATTGCCGCCGGCGTGATGATCGCCACCTACGGCTGATGGCAGAAAGATGACCCAGTCGCAGGAAGATTACCTCGAGATGGTAAGTTTCCTCTCCGATGAAGGTGAGGTTCGCGTAACGGATATCGCCGCGCGCTTGGGTTTTTCCAAGCCCTCGGTATCCGCCGCGATAAAACTGCTGGAAGAGCGAAATCTGATTCAGCATCAACGTTACCGTTCGGTCTCGCTTACCCAAAAAGGGCAGGAGCTTGCCGAAACCATCAGGGAACGCCACACCCTCATCACCAAATTCCTACAAGACAAACTCGGCGTGAGCGCCGACACGGCGGAAAAAGACGCCTGCAAGATGGAACACATCCTCTCCGAAGAAACACTCGACAGAATGAAGCTTTCGGTTCAAAGCTGAAGATTTGGGAGAATTGAATCTGACGAACACGGTAAAAGACGCAGTTAAAACTTATCTCGACTTTTTATCCTCTCACCCCGGTGGCGAGGAGATACAATACCGTACCCCGCTCGAAAATCTAATCAATTCAATAAAGCTCAGCTCTAGAGATTTTTCGATAATACAGGAAGACAGGCATAGCGGTTTTGAAATTGCCGGGATGCCGGATTTTTTTGTATATGAAGACGACCAAACATTATTCAAAAGGTTGGTCGGCTTTGTTGAGTGCAAAAAACCTTCATATCCGCTTGAAAAATTGATTGGCACCGAACAGATTAAGAAATACTCTAAAAGCTGTGAAAATATAATTATTACAAATTATAACCGTTTTATACTACTTCAAAAAAACAGAATAATTTACGACATCACAATTACCAATGCTAAAAAAACCATTATTGATTTTAGCAATCTTTTTTTTGAATTCTACCAATATGAATACCCCTATATCAATACAAAAAAAACGCTTGCGAAAATACTCGCGGAGCAAAGTTTTTATTATTCTATCGCACTACGGGAATTCATCTCGGACCCTGCCAATAATGATGATAGTTTTTATATAAAGTTTAGTGGTCTCTATGATGAATACCAGAAATCAATGAATTACCATTATGAGTTGCCGGATTTTTGTGATATTTATTCGCAATCGCTTGTGTATGGTCTTATGCTTGCACGGATAGACACCGGGAAAAAACTAGATGAACATGACCTGGAATATCTCCACTTAATTCCGGCAGATTACAAGCTCTTAATAGAGTTTTTATCTCAAGGCTACGAAAGCCGCAATTTACCAACTTCAATCAAATTAGCGTTAATAAATATCGGAAAGAATATTAATCTTATCAATGTAGAGGCGATAAGTCAGGAATTTGCAAAAGCTGACAGCGGGAAACAGAGTATAGCGGTTTATTTATACGAGGATTTTCTTTCACAATACGATAAATTACGTGGAACTGAAAATAGAAAAGAAGGCGGCGTTTATTACACGCCCCATGAAGCGGCAGATTTTATTGTTCGTTCTGTTAGTTACATTCTAAAAAATAAATTCAGTATGCGAGCCGGTTTTTCGCAGCAATGTGTAAAGACGCTTGATTTTGCCTGCGGTACCGGTACATTTCTTCATAGCATAATGGCATTACTATTGCCTAAAGGCATGGACGACCTTTCACGGCAATTAGTGAAAGATAAAATATTAAATGATATTTATGGCTTTGAAATAAATTTTACTCCTTATATAATTTCTCACACCCTTTTGACAAGGTTTTTATCGGACAAAAAAATAGTGTTTGCGAATAATGAACGTTTGGGCGTGTATTTAACCAATACGCTTGATATAAATTTCCATTCAATCAGCTCCCTATTGCCTAGGCTGCGACAGGAATATGATAAGTCCATAAAAATAAAGTCAGATGAAGATATTCTGGCGATAGTAGGAAACCCCCCGTATTTGGGCGGTCGCAGCAAGGCAAACAGCGATATTATAGAAGGTCAGGTTGCGGACTATAAAAAAGATTTGAAAGGTGAAACTAATCTTCAACCCCTCGATGACTTGTATATAAAATTTATTCGCTTTGCACAATGGAAAATTGAAAAAAGCGGCGAAGGTGTTATCGGCATAATAACAAACAACAGTTTCCTTGACGGGCTTATTCACCGTCAGATGCGAAAAAAACTGTATGAATCATTTGATGAAATTTATATTTTGAATTTGCATGGCAATACTCAAAAAAAAGAAGGCGATAAAAATATATTTGATATATTAATCGGTGTAAGCATTATTTTCTTTATCAAATATAAAAAGCCGCTTAAGAACAAGAAAGTTTTCTATTACTCAACTATTGAAAATAATATAATTACGCGCAAACAAAAGCTTGATTTTCTTGAAAAGGCGAATATTCAAAAGATTTCATGGTCGAAGTTAAATCCTCTAGAAACAAAAGATTATTGGTTTGTCAAGAAGGATTTTACAGGGTCCGAAGTATATAATAAATTTACCAGCATTGTTGATATATTCAACCAATACAGTAGTGGTATTGTTTGTAATAAAGAAGATTTCACCGTAAAATATACTTCCACAGAACTTGATAAGCTAAAGGACGAATTATCTAAAAACGGTATAGATACCATAAGGAATAAATACGGGCTAATTGATGGCGAGAACTGGGATTTAGTTAGCGCAATGGAGGATTTAGTAAATTCTTATAACCCAATAACTGTGCATTATCGTCCATTTGATTATAGATACACTTCTTTAAGCAGATTAGCACATCGTTTTCTTGAGCGGCCGCGTTATGAAATAATGCAATATTTCAACAGTAATGAAAATATCGGCAT
>JAITNZ010000080.1 GCA_031290205.1 Spirochaetaceae bacterium | reverse complement strand
CTCCCTAATCCCCCATTCGTCGAAAAGCCCTCACCACTTGGGCTGTTGTAGAAAAAATCCTAAACGTAGCGGGCGCGGCGGGGAAGGTTCACCAGAAAACATAGCTGGTAAAAAACTTTATTCGGCTACTGCCGACATTCGTAATTGCATTTTCTAAGTGGCAGTAAAAGCGTCCGATGAGAAAACGTACTTGCTTAGAAAATGGGCGCCCGTTTTCTGGTGAGCCTTCCCCGCCCCGCCCGTCCCCGCGATTAAAATCGCGGGGAACCAGCACAAATGTGGGAGGCGCTGAAGGGCTATTGTGTCGATGTGGAATATTCTCTTATAATCTTTGTAAGACTATAAGAACTATTAAGGAATAAATCTATGGGAAATCCTGATTATGCTGCGCTGAAAAAGGGCGGCTTTATGCGGCAAAAACAGAAAGACCGTTTTTCGTTGCGTCTGCGGGTGGTTGGGGGGCAGCTTCATACCGGTTTTTTGCGGAAAATCGTGGAAGTTGCGGACAAATTTGGGGAAGGATACATCCACCTGACCAGCAGGCAGGGCGTCGAGATTCCTTTCGTGTCGCTTGATGACATTGACGCGGTAAAGGCATCTCTTGCCGAGGTGGGTTTACAGCCCGGCGCCTGCGGTCCGCGCGTGCGGACGGTGACTGCCTGTCAGGGCAACGCAATCTGTCCAAGCGGGCTTATCGAAACGAGCGAGCTGGCAAAGCAGATGGACACGCGCTATTTCGGGCGTGAACTGCCTCACAAATTCAAAATAGGCATAACCGGCTGTCCGAATAATTGTCTTAAAGCCGAAGAAAACGACTTGGGCGTCAAAGGCGCGATATACCCCGAATGGAACGGCAAAAAATGCGACTTCTGCGGGCTCTGCGAGTCGGTTTGCCCGGTAAAAGCCGTCAAGGTTACCAAAGGCAAGGTCGATTTTACGGAAAACAAATGCGTTTACTGTGGCAAGTGCGTCAAATCCTGTCCATCCGATGCGTGGGAAGGCAAAAACGGCTATCTCCTTTCGTTCGGCGGGATGTTTGGGAACGAGATAAGAAGCGGCGTGTCTATCCAGCCGGTGATATTTGAACTTGAGCAGGTATTCAAAGCTGTCGATGATGCGATAAAATTCTTTGAAAAACACGGTGTTGCGGGGGAACGCATGGGTAAAACGATTGCGAAAACCGGCATCGAAACATTCAAAAAAGAGATGGGGCAATAGGAAAAGGCAAGCGGACTTGTTGTATTTACTTTTATCTTGCTTCGTTTTACACTGCTTGTATGCTTGATTATCGTTTTATTGTAGAAAATTTGGATGCGGTTAAGGCAAACGTGAAAAACCGCTTTATGAGCGCCGATGCCGACAAGGTTGCCGCGCTTTTTCACAAGCGCACCGCGTTGGTTACCGGTATGCAGGACTTGCAGCGCAAACGGAACGAGAATGCCGCAGCGATGAAGGGCAAGCTCGACGCCGAAACGCGCGCAAAACTCATCGAAGAGGGCAAGCGGATTAAAGAGGAGATTGCTGGCGGCGAAGAAAATCTCCGCGCTGCCGAGCTTGATTTGGCGGCAGAGGCGAAAAAAATCCCCAATATGGCGCATCCTGACGCGCCTGTGGGCAAAGAGGACAAGGATAATTTGGAGGTCGGGAGGCAGGGTGAGCCTAAAAAATTCGATTTTGAGCCGAAAGACCACGTTCAGCTTGGCGCGGCGCTTGACATCATCGACTTTGACACGGCGACGAAGGTTTCCGGCACGAAATTTTACTATTTGAAGAACGAGGGCGTCTTTCTTGAGCTCGGACTCGTGCGTTATGCGCTGGATATTCTGCAAAAACGCGGGTTTACCCCATTTATCACGCCGGATATTGCCAAAGAAGAGATACTCGAAGGCATCGGGTTTAACCCACGCGGCGCGGAAAGCAATATTTATACCATCGAAGGTGAGCAGAGCTGCCTTATCGGCACGGCGGAAATCAGCTTGGGCGGTTACTATTCGGGCGAAATCATCGCGAAAGAGCGCTTGCCCATCAAGATGGCGGGGCTTTCGCACTGTTTCCGGCGCGAAGCGGGGGCTGCGGGGCAGTTTTCGAAAGGGCTCTACCGCGTTCATCAGTTTACTAAGCTCGAAATGTTCGCTTACACGCTCCCTTCCGAGTCGGATGCGATGCACAACGAGCTGCGAAAAGTTGAGGAAGAAATATTTGCGGGGCTTGGGATACCCTTTCGCGTTGTGGACACCTGCACCGGCGACCTTGGCAGTCCCGCCTACCGCAAGTGGGACCTCGAAGCTTGGATGCCGGGACGCAACGGCGGCGAATGGGGCGAAGTTACCTCGACCTCGAACTGCACTGATTATCAGGCGCGGCGGCTCAACATCCGCTACAAGGACGAAACGGGCAATCATTTCGTGCACATGCTGAACGGCACCGCCATCGCCGTTTCCCGCGCCATCATCGCGATCCTCGAAAACTTCCAGCAAGCGGACGGCAGCGTCCGGCTCCCCGCCGCGCTCGTCCCCTACTGCGGTTTTGAGTTCATCACGCTCAAGAAAGCGGTATAGGGATGCGGATGCAGCGCCCCTCTTCTTCGCGCACACGCTCGCTGCCATGCTCCTCGCCGCGCACTTTGTTGTTTAGTTCATTCTGCGCTACGCCTCTTCGTATGCCGCTGTTAAACGCCCTATCGGGCGCAGCGGCTGGGCGGGGATTAAACCCCAAGGAAACGAATCGCCCTTCTCTTATCAAGGGCAAGGCTGAAACCGCCTATGGCGGATTTAACCAAAACCTGCGCCGATTCCAAACGCAAAAGAGCCCCGCGATTGTGCGATTTCAGCTCGGCATAAGTGAACGCGTGTGGTGGCTCTCCCCCACTTTCCTATGTAGTGGTTTTCGTGTTTAATATCAGCATGATTACACGCTCTATCTTTGAAAATATTTCGCCGCTTGACCACCGCTACGCTCTTTCCGAGCGGGAGGTCTTTGTCTTGCTCGTGCCTTGGATTTCGGAGGACGCATCCCTTCGCGCCTGTGTGAAGGCGGAGATTGCCCTCGTCCTAGCTCACCTTACCGAGCGAGGGAAGCTTAGCCCCGCGTTGCGTAGCGCCTTACTCACCGTCGAAGGGCGCGTCTTGCCCGAAGCCGTCTATGCTGAGGAAGAGAAGACACACCACAATATTCGCGCGCTCGTCAATGTGCTAAAGACGCTCGTGCCGCCGGAGCTTGCCCCGCTCGTCCATCTGGGGGCGACGAGTGTTGATATCCTCGACACGAGCCTTTCGTACCGGATGAAGGGGGTAACGGAGCAGGTGCTGCTCCCTCTGTTGCGCACGCTGGAGCTGTGCCTCTGCGATTTTGCTGAAGAGCACGCGCGCCTCCCGCAGGTCGGGCGTACGCATGGGCAGCACGCGGTGCCAATCACCGTGGGTTTTGCCATTGCCGAGTATGTTTCGCGGCTGGGAAAGTCGATTTTAGAGATTGAGGCGCGCGCGCGCGGGCTGCGGGGGAAACTTGCCGGTGCGGTGGGCGCTTATAATGCGACGAGCATGATTAGCTGCGACCCCGAAAATCTGGAACGGCTCTACCTTGCCGAACTGGGGCTCGAGCCGTCTGAACACAGCACTCAGCTTGTCGAGCCGGAATACCTCTTGCGCCTCCTCCTCGAATTCAACACGGCATTCGGCATCATCGCCAACCTTGCCGACGACCTCCGCAACCTCCAGCGCAGCGAAATCGGCGAACTTAAAGAAGGCTTTGCCGCCTCGCAGGTCGGCTCCTCGACGATGCCGCAGAAGCGCAACCCATGGAACAGCGAACACGTCAAAAGCCTCTGGAAGGCGTTTTCGCCGCGCGTCATCACCTTCTTCATGGACCAGATAAGCGAACATCAGCGTGACCTCTCGAACTCGGCAAGTCAGCGCTTTATCGCCGACTACATCGCCGGTTTCGCCTTTGCCGTCAAGCGGATGACCGGCGTTATCGAAGAGCTCGGCGTTGACCGCGAACGCCTCCTCGCCAACCTCCGCGCAGGCGGCGGGATCCCCGGCGGCATCATGGCGGAGAGCGCCTACATCTTACTCTCGGAAAGCGGCGTGAGCGACGCGCACGAAGTAATCCGCCGCATTACGCTGAAAGCCGAACGGGAGCGCCTCTCTTTCGCCGAGGCGCTCGCCTGCGAACCCGAAGCGCTCGCCGCCATCGAGCGCCAGATGAAGCGCCTCAATCTGATTGACGTCTCAGCCCATGCCCTCGACTTTTTCTCCCAGCCTGAAAACTACCGAGGGCTCGCTGCGGAAAAGGCGCTTTCGTTATCAAGGAAGTATCGTGCGCGGATGGGGGAGGGAAAAGGTATGAGGGATGAGGAATGAAGATTTTATACATTGCCGAGCTGGTCGGCAAGGCGGGAGTTTACTGTTTTAGGAAGAGTATCGACGAGTTAAAGCGGACGACGGGAGCCGAATTGGTGATAGCCTGTGCCGACGGGGCGACTAATGGCAACGGGCTTGGGCGTTCCAATGCGGGGTTTTTGCGGAAGTTGGGCGCCGATGTGCTTACCTTGGGCGAATGTTGTTTTTTTAAGCGGGATTTGACCGAGAATTTGAGCAAGCTGCCCTATGTCCTGCGCCCCGAGAATATTTCCGCGCAGGCGCCTGGTTGCGGCGCGCGGATTTTTAAGGCTGGCGACAAAAAGATTGCCGTCGCCGTCCTCCTGGGGCAGAGTTACTTCAACCGTATGCACGGAGACAATCCCTGGGCGCGCCTCCCCCTCCTGTTGGAGCGCTTTGCGGCGGAGACGCCCTTCATCATTATTGATTTTCATAGTGCGACATCCGCCGAAAAGCGGACGCTCTTTGAAATTGCGAACGGCAATGCATCCGCCGTTATTGGCTCGCACACCCGCGTTCAGAGCGCCGATGAGCAGATACTCGACGGCGGAACGGCAGTGATTACCGATGCGGGGAGGACAGGCAGCATCAACTCTGTCGGCGGTAGCGAGATAAAGTCGCGTATCGGCGAATACCTCAGCGGCATTCCTGAATGGGCGCACGAAGCGTGGGATATGCTCGAAGTGCAGGGCGTCCTGCTCGACATTGCCGACAACGGTAGGGCGCTCGCCATCGAGCGGATTAGACTGCCTGTGGCAAACCTGCAAAGCTGAAAGCGCCTGTGGCGCCCTGAGTTCATGTTATGGTAATAGAGCTGATAAAGTCCTCTACTTCGGCAATAATACCCCGCACCGTTTTTTCGGCAATGTTCTTGCCGCTAAAACGGATAGTATCGCAATTCGTAAAAAATTGGTAAAAATATTCGGGGGAATATTTTTTGCTTGCCCCTGAATCCTCCGGGAATGTAATATCGAGAAATTCCTGCGGCACCATAGCGCGGCAATGTATATTGAAATACTTATCTATAAATATTCTTAATTCATTGCTAATATCGCTTAGCGCTGTTTTTGTACCAATAGTTTCTTTGTCTAAATTCATTTTTAACCTTTTGATTGCTCTTTGCGTTTGACGAATCATCCGTTTGTGTTTTATTCTTCTTTTTAGAGTTAGGAAAACATTACCGCTACGGAATAAAAATAAAAGAAGAATGACGATACCAAGTATGGTAATTAAAACGAATGCGCTGATAATCCAAAGCGTGCCGGGTGCGGAAAGCGGCGTGGCAGCGGCGGAAAGCACCGTTAAACCGCCTTGACCTTCAAGAATTGAAGCGATATGCACCTCAAGCCCGGAAAGAGTTTTTTCCCCAACAACGATTGGCGGTAAAGATATAATACCCGTTTTGAATGCTTGAAAGTCAACTACGAGCCGCCCGTTATTCAATTGAACAGCGTTAATCACAATCTCGCCGGATTCAGGAAGATTATCCAAAGGCAGCTCGCCGTCCTCCTGATTGGAAAAAAATCCGTCCAAAGGATAGACTAACCTTCCCCTGTCGCCTATATATATTGTTTGCGGAATTTGATAGGGCGCATTGTTATCAAGCTGTTGTGCAAAAGACAGTGCGACAGTACCAATAAAAAGATATAAAAACAATAAACGCAACATTTTGTTTATTATTGTAGCACAACAAGTTGGCAGTTTTCAATACCTCGCCTTCAGCACCTCAGCGATTCCGAATTCAACCACGAACCTCACGAACAACACGAACGGAAGACGAAATGAATATGAATAATGGTGCTAAACAAGGCAGAAATCGTAAGAATTGTGCGCAATTTGTTCGTGTGGTTCGTGCCGTTCGTGGTTAATTTTCGAATTCTGAATTACTGGTCCGAGATTGTTTTGTCCGAGATTGTTTTGTCTGGACATATTCCAATATTCGGTTTATAATTTGATTGGACGTTGCGTAAGCGCTTGAAAGAGAAGCCGCCCGTTGGGCGACTACTAAAAAGATAGCGGGGCAAAACCCACAGAGGAGTTTTTTAGGCATGTGAAGGTGAAAAGGCTGAAAAAAATTGTTTTTTCTGGTTTGGCGCTGGTTGTTTTGGCGGTGGCGGCTTTCGCCTCCTGCCAGGCGATTGCCGATACAACGGGGCTGATTCAGACCCCCGAAACAGTGTGGATTCGCCTCGTGCCGTCTGTGGCAAGCTTGGGGAAGGCAAAGCTCGTGCTCGACTTTAGCAAGGCTATTCCGGGGCTTACGAACGACACGCCAACAGCGGATTTACGGACGCTCTTCACGTTCGCAAATGGCGAGGGCTGCACCGAAGCAGAAAAAATCACGCCGGTCCACATTACGAAGGATTCGGAGGCGGTTTACACGCTTACGGTGGAACAGGTGCCGAATGCCGAGAAAGGTATAGTCCTGGTAACGATACATCAACTGGGCATCGCGCCGCCGACCCGCGCGTGGTCGCTGGACGGGGAGGTCTACGAGATTAGCCTTAGCCGCACCGACAATGGCGGCGCCCTCGAAAATACCAGCTACAGCTTCCCCGAAGCCGTTACCGGCTATGGGGCGCAGACGGCGCTCTCAGTAACGGTTGCCAACACGGGCAGTGCGCCCACGGGCGAGTTGAACATCACGCTGTCGGGAGACGCCGCCGCGCAATTCAGCCTTTCCGCGAGCACCCTCGCAAGCATTGCCGCGGGCGGCACGGGGGGAAAAATCTTCACCGTGCAAGCCAACGACGGGCTTGATGTGGGTGACTACACCGCGCTCGTTACGGTGGGCGGCGGCAACAGCATAGAAGCGAGCTTTACCGTGCAGCTTTCGGTGGTGGCGCCGCCGCTCTGGAGCCATAACGCCGAAGAACTTGCCCCCCTGCCAGAATATTATGTAACTCAAAACGGCAGAGGAGACAAAGACGGGCGCGACTGGGATAACGCGGTGAACAAGTTAAAACTCTTCGACGTGCTGGAAAAGGCGGCGGTTTTGGGCGCAGGCGGCGTGGTAAAAGTCTATGTGGCGGCAGGAACTTACATCCCGTGGAACACGCACGGTGACGACGCCCCCATAAGCAATGCCGCCAGCTTCCCCCTTGCCGGCAATGTCGCGGTCTACGGCGGCTTTGCAAACAGGTTATCGGGCACGGTGAACGCCGCCGACATGAGCGCGCGCGAGGCGCGTTTCAACACCGACGGCGCCGGTAAGGGCTACGGCACCATCCTCCCCGGCAGCTTGGACTACGAAACCATTCTGAGCGGCGACCTTAACGGCGACGACGAATACGACGCCACCGGACTCTTGTCCGGCAACGA
>JAITNZ010000053.1 GCA_031290205.1 Spirochaetaceae bacterium | reverse complement strand
CCCCCCCCCCCCCCCCCCCCCCCCCCCCCCCCCCCCGCCCCCCCCCCCCCCCCCATAACAAATACATTGCATTTTTGGGGACTGTTTGTAGTTTTATTATCTTTCAATCGTTTTTCTATGAAGTCGCGGGAGCGGAAGAGTACTCGCTTCCCTTTATGACGATTTCACTTTATATTTTCACAAAATACTATTTTACAAAAAAGGAGCCTTTGGTTTCCCACCTGATAATTTTGGGAATTTGTTTTGCCGTATCGGTTTTTATCAGAATAAACCACTTCGCGCTATGGCTTGGTTTTTGTTTTGTCATTTTTATTGAAATATTGTCGCGTAAACAATGGCTGCTGTTATTAAAGTATACACTCTGTTTTTTCGCCGGTATTCTTGTGGTAAGCATTCCTATATTGTTATATCTAAGACGCAATAACGCACTGCAGGATTATATCAATCAAAACCTGTTCTCGGGCGGTTCACGTGCTTTTACTGGATTTTCCATAAAATATTTTGTAAAAAGTTTTTGGACTATCATGCATAAAAACTTTTGTTTTATGCCGTTTGTTGCCGGCTTTTTATGGATAGCCAAAAAACCGAAAGATATACCAATTGTTTACGCTTTTGGTTTTCTATTTTCATATCTCTTAACCATTTTCTTTCTGGCGGTGATACGCACTAACTTTAACCATTATAATATGATACTTACGCCGTTTCTCGTTCCCGCGTTTGCTTTTTGTATAAAACTTATATTTACCTATTTTGCGGATACCAAGCATAAAAATAGTATTGCAACGCTTCTTCTGTTTCTTGTATTTGCAGGGGAAATAGCAAAGTGGCTTATTGCAGAATATGTAGATGTAATCGAGGGGATAAAAGGTAAAACGCGGAATGAGTTAATCGCCGCCGGAAAAACAATAGACCAATGTACAAACCCCGGTGATACGATACTGTCCTTGGGCTTGTCTTGCCAAATATATCTTTTTACCGAACGGCAACCCGCCTCTCGCTATATTTATCAGACTTCCGGTGCGGAGTATGCCCCCCTTATGCAAGAAGAGTTTTTCTCTGATTTGCAAAAAAACAAACCCGCAATAATCGCCATAGAGAATAATGGCGGATACGACTATCTGCCTGATTGGTATGCTCCTATCTATATGATGATTGAAAAAGAATACCAGCTTTTATCCGATGAAAACGGCTATTATTTGTTCATTCTTCATTCTGAAAATAAGCCTCCCCGCCCTTGAAGGGCGGGGTATCTTGAAAGCGTTGCATGAACGGAAGCGCCCCGAGGGGGGCGGTATTAAACCGCCTGCGAATAAAAAATACCCGCCGCAAGCAGTGGGGATCAGCGACACAAGTAGATGACGTCCTTTTCATACTGAAGACAAGGGTAGAAAACGCTTGAGGCGCAGTGATTGACAACGCTTTCGATTATGGTATACTATTCCAATAAAATAAGGAGATTGATATGCAGAGAATAATGTTTCTACCCAAGGTTATCGGCGTCATTTTGTTAGCAGGCGTTTCACTCAGCTTCCATGCGACGTGCGCGAAGCGGGAGGAGGCAAAAACTTCCGTTGCGGCAAAGTCCGGGGAGGAGGCGAATGCTGATTATGCCGCCGCGAACAACTGGCTTGCCCTGCCTACATTGGCGGATAAACAGGTTGATGTGTTTTTTATCTACCCCACGGTCATATCAGGGGATAAAAAATATTGCGCAATAGACGATACGGAAATGCGTGTCGAGGCGCTCAAGTTAAAAGATGCCCACGGCGGCATATTTGAGGAGGCGAATTTTTTTGCGCCATACTACCGCCAGTTAAGCATCAGCTACCTGTCGTCCCAGCAAACGGTGGAAAAGCTGCGGGAGGCGATACGCGAGATCCCCTTCGAGGATTGTAAAAACGCTTTTGAATACTACCTTGCTCATTACAACAAGAACCGCCCCGTTATCTTCGCCTCTCATTCGCAGGGCACTATCATTGCGAAGGAATTACTGTTGTGGATAAAAGAGAATCATCCTGAAGTACTCAACCGGACTATAGCCGCATATATGATTGGTTTTGCCGTTAATCAGGAATACCTTGACGCGCTGGGGATGCCTTTTGCCGAAAAAGCGGACGATACTGCCGTGATAATCTCGTATAATACCGAAGCGCCGGGCGCCGCGCCGAATCCTTTTACGATGAGTTTGTTGAGAGGCGCTCTCGCAATAAATCCCATCAGTTGGCAACGTGACGAAACCTTGGCTGACAAATCGCAGAGCATGGGCAGCAGGATACGCCCCGAAGATAGCCCCGCAGGCGATCAGATGCATTTTGCCGACGCGCGGGTAAATCTGTCCAGAGGAACGGTGGTAACAAACGCGCCGGTCGATTCCGGCAGTTTTTGGCCCAAGGGCGTCCTTCACCACTACGATTTCGACCTGTTCTACTACGACCTGAAAAAGAACGTGAGCGTGCGAATCAACGCCTTCTGGAAATAGCCGGGGGGGCGTTGAGGAAAGGCATTCTCGGGCAGTAGCACAAGTGTTGCTGCCATGCTTGTTGCCGCGCACTTTACCGTAGGGCTGTACTGCATAAGATAGAGCGGGCGTAGGCGCCTGTTTGCCGCGCAAGGGACCGCCACGGGCGGTTTCGACCGGCGCTTCTATTTGAGGTGGCGCTTGCTGACTGGAAGCCGCGCAAGGGATAGAAGCGGTATACTTTTAGTGCCGATAGGCGCTAAAAGATACAAGCGGATAGCCCGACCCCGCGCGAAGCGCGGGGATGCGCCCATATTGATCGACTACGAATATTGATAAGGATGCTTAAAGACGATGTATGTCGTGGAAACGTGGTGTTTAGCTTGATTTCGGCATTGTTTCGCCCCTATTCGCACCCGAAGCCCGTAAAATTATCGACTTTAGGGATGGACACTAATTAATCAGCGCTCCGGTCACGCCAGTCGTCTTCCGTTTCAGCAGGCATCCTGTAAGACCCCCACACCAAGCCGCAAAGACATTTCCCATCCGGCTATTTCACTATTCGCAAAGTCTTGTCGCCATGGGCACCGATTAGCCGCTCGTGTTTTGGGTCTACCAGCACGTCCATGCCCTCCAAGGGAAGCGCGACGAGGAGCACCTCCGTTTCATTGGCGAGCACGAAGGCGTTGCAGGAAGTCAGGCGGTCTTTCCAATAAATGTTGACAGCCTCGGTAACCGAGCCAGTTTCAATAAAGCCGTTGGCTACCTCCGATGTGTCTGTGTACAGAACATCCAAGCCCAGCCTTGCGCGGGTTTCCTCGTTAATCACCAGCGTCCACGCCCCAGTGTCCACCAGCGTATCGACGGTTACTTTCCGCACTTCCGCTTCTTTGATAAGCCCATGCCGCACATTACCAGCGTCACGGGGATTTTCCAACGTGATCTCTTCTCTAAATGTACGCATACTTATCTCCTTAAACATTTTTTATAAATCATTATACCTTTTATGGATTCGTAAACGGCACCGCCTTCACTCTTTAGCTCGACGTAAACGACCCCGTCACCTTCGTCGTCTTCCGTTTCAGCAACCTCGTTCCCACACCCTCGCCGAACATTCTCTCTGGCTTCTTCGTCTTCAAATCGGTGCCCGGTATCTTTTACATATCGCGAAGCTGATTGTCAAGCTGCGCCTTGTTTTCGTTGTTTATTATGCCTCTGTCCAGCAAAATACTGGTAAGCACGGCGAGAAAATTTTTAAGGTGCCCGAAATGATTGACTTTAATATTCTGAAGTTCGGCAGACATACCGTTCATGTCTGTTGCCATTTTGCCCAAATCTTCTTTGGTTGCCATTTTGGCATCCATTTTGGTCAAATCGTCCTTGGTTGCCATGTTAGCCGCTATGTCGTCAAGACGTTTTTCCAGCGAGCTTTCCGGTGCAACACCCCTGAAGCCGTGTTTGATGAAATCCATCCCTCGCTTACAAAACCCTACGATAAAGACGATGACCGCCGCAATCACTACGAGACCTACTACCGCAGGAGAAAAAATCTTTATAATATAAGCAAAAAAATCCAATACGGTCATTTTTATACTCCTTATACTATCAATGATAGCAGACCCATTTGGTTTTGTCAAGCCCACAGGCTTGCATGGCAGCAATTACGAATTCGAAAATTAACCACGAACGGCACGAACAAATCGTAACTACAAATCGCAACTACGCGGGCGACCGCATTAAGAATTTGTCCACAGATGGACACAGGGGGAAGGCTTTCTCGGTCGCCGGCACAAGCGCGGACGCGCCAGTGCTCGCCGCCATGCTCCTAACCACGCACTTTGCCGTCGGCGCCCTTGCTCGTTGCGAGCCTCCGTATCTGTGTTAAACAGTAAGGTGCGCGGTAACGCCGCCACAGGCGGTCTAAGCCTTGCCTT
>JAITNZ010000225.1 GCA_031290205.1 Spirochaetaceae bacterium | reverse complement strand
ACGAACCTCAGCACGGCGCTTAAACCGAATATCACCTATTCGGGTGCGAGTATCACGCCGGGGAATTTGGCGCTCTATGACTTTAGCGATTCGGCAAGCAATCCGGTGGTATATACGGTAACGGCCGCGGATGGCGTTACGAAAACTGATTATTTGGTAACGGTAACGGTTGATACGGTGGAGCCCACTCATGGGGTGATACTGAGCGAAACTGGTGAGTCCGGCGCCCTCACCGCTCACGACTTCGGGACGGTCGAGCATGATTACTCGAGCGCTCCGGCGGCGCTTTCGGTAACGGTGAAGAACACGGGGAACAGGGCGACGGATGGTTTGAGTGTATCGCTCTCTGGGGCTGAGCTGAGCGCGTTTGAGTTATCAACGCCGAGCCTCAGCAGCATTGCCGTGGGCGCGACCACTACCGGCGCGTTCACGGTGGCGGCGAAGCCCAGTGTTACGCCGGGCGCCTACACGGAAACGCTTACGGTGAGCAACGGCGGGAACGGCATCGTCGAAAGTTTTACGGTAAGCTGGACGGTGAAGCCCACGCCGGTTTACAGCATTACGCTGAGTAATGGTGATGATGCTTTGGATGGGACGCACGGTTACAGCTTCCCTGAAGCCGGTTTGCCGCTCGTCTACAGCGTCCCCTCGGCGCTCTCGGTAACGGTAGGAAACACGGGGAATCAGCCAACCGGGGGCTTGAGCGCCGCGTTGTCGGGAACCAATGCGGGCTGCTTTACGGTAACCGGCGCCGCCATCGCCGGCATTGGGGCGGGCGGCACAAGTGCCAACGCCTTCAGTGTGCAGCCTAAGGACAGCCTTGACGTCGGCAGCTACACGGCGCTGGTAACGGTGAGCGGCGATAACAGCATCAGCATGAGCTTCAACGTGAGCTTTGCAGTGGTGCACCTTAGCCAATATGCGTCGGTGGCAACGGGGGGCAGCTGGGCTTCCGGGTTTTATGCTATCGCAAAGGACACGGCGGGCAACATCTACGCGGCAGGCTTCCAGAACCGCACCACTACCTATACCTACGGACCTGACGTAAGCGTGCAAGGAGCCTATGGGAACCATAACTCGGTGATAGTGAAATATAACAGCGCCGGAGTGGCGCAGTGGGCAAAGACGACCTGCGCTGGAACCGCCGGCGATTCGTACTTTTACGGTGTCGCGGTGTCGGCGGACGGGTCAAGTGTCTATGCGGTGGGCATACAGTCCGGTAACGGAACGTTTTTCTACGGCAGTGAAAATCTGGCGGCAAGCGTGGAGGGAAGAGCCACCAGCTCCACGAATGCGGTGCTGGTGAAATATAGCAGCGCGGGAGTGGCGCAGTGGGCGCAATCGACCGCAGCCACAAGCTCCAATGCCGCCTCGGTCTTTAACGGTGTCGCGGTGAACGGCTCAGGCGTCTATGCGGCAGGCGCACAGACCGGTACCGGCACGTTTACCTACGGCAGCCTAAGCGGCGTGACAGGAGTTGCCAATAACGCGAACTCAGTGCTTGTAAAATACGACACAGACGGAACCGCGCTGTGGGCGCAGTCAGTTACTGGCGTCAGTGGTTCGACCTTTAACGGTGTCGCAGCGGATGGGTCGGGTGTCTACGCGGCGGGGTATCAGTACAATGGCACGTTTGATTACGGCAATGATAAAACCGCAGCGGGAAACGACATGGGCAGCAATGCGGTGATTGTGAAATACAACAGTGACGGAGTGGCGCAGTGGGCAGAGGCTGCCGGCGGCGGCAGAGGCGGCTCGCAGTTTACCGGTGTCGCGGCGGATGCTCTGGGCAATGTCTATGCAGCGGGCACTCAGTACGACGCCGGCACGGTTTACAGCGGTGTAACAAGTGCAGCGGCAGGACCTGACACGAACGCGGTGATAGTGAAATACAACAGCTACGGAACCGGCGTGTGGGCACAGGCAGCTACCGGCGGCGTTTCAGAATTTCGCGGCGTTGCAGCGGACGCTCTGGGCAATGTCTATGCGGCGGGCAGCCAGGGTTCCTACTACACGTTGAATTACGGCGGTGCCAGCGCAAGAGGTGGCAGCGGTACCAGCGCGGTGATAGTTCACTACAATAGCAGTGTCGGCGCGGCATTGTGGGCAAAGGCATCCACCGGTGTCAGCAATAGTTCATACTTTTACGGCGTTGCGGCAGACGCTCTGGGCAACTTCGCCGCAGGGGGCTGGCAGAACCAAACCGGCACCTTCAACTACGGCAACGATGTCACGGCAACGGCGACGGGCGGCTCCATCGCCGGCAACGCGGTGGTGGTGGGATATAAGTAGGGAATAAAGAGAGTATTTTTGAGTGAAAGCCCCCGGGTAGTGCGGGGGGATTTACAAATTGACTTTTTATTGGAGGAATTATGGCAAATCGTACTGATGAGGAATATGATGCTCTGGACGAGTTATGGACAAAGACTATTCCAGCCATCAAAAAAGGTGCGGGGGGTGGCTTTTTTACCGAAATGTTGCGCAAGGAATTAAGCGCGTAGCTGGGGGAATTAGGAAAAAGATAGCAGCTACGAACATCTGGAACGGATAACAAAAATACGCGAAAATATGAACGGGCACGGCGACAAACGGACGCTGGTAGGAGCCGTCGCGGGCGGCATAGCGCCCGGTAATGTGGTAGCCTACGCGCAAAAGAAAGGGCTGTATGCGGTGGTCTGGAGCGGGGAATTCGCCGCAATAGCCCGAAGCGCCCCCGACATTTAAGACGCAGGAATGGTAACGGTGCCACTATGTGTATGACAGTTCCATTCACCTACTCCCCTATCAGCGTCTTGATTTTTTCTGCCGCTTCTTCGTAGTCAAGCGAGGCTACCAGACGGCAAATGTCCGAGAGGGCGGCGTCGCTTTCTTCATCCAGAAAAACTCCTTCGAGGGATGCAGAGAGGGCATTTGCGTCGTTTGCACGGTATTCGGTGCAGGCTTCACCGAGGAGGATGAGTTTTTCTTTTAGCAACGAAGCGTCGATTGATTTTTTCCCCGCGCCGCTTTCTTGCATTTTTTTCATTTTTTCCATCAAGGAGGTAGCAAGCAGCGCATCACGGAAAGCGATTATCGCGTGAAGCGCCGGCGCCGTCTCTGCCTTAATGAACGCAATATTGCTTGTTGCTGCCTCGCCACCCGCTAAGGCGGCTTTCGCTGCGGCTTCCAGCTTGGCTGCCTGTTCGGAGAGTTCTTGCTGCCCTATAGATGCCAAAACTCCCTTGTAAGCATGGAGTTTTATCGTATAATCCTTCCAATTTTCTTTTTCAAGATTTGTTGCTACTTCGCGCACCCATTCGTCAAAGCTCGTGCAGAATTGGCGAAGCACCGCATAGTACACCTCTTGCGTGCCGCCGACATGGGAAAGCCCCTCCTCAAGATTGAGGCCGCGAATAGCACCAAGCTCCTCAAAGAGTGGCGCCTGAGGCACTTTCAAGCTTGCCTCAGGTAAGCGAAGGGCGTTCAGGGGCGGCGTCGGCTCGGCATCAGTGGCACCGCCTAAGGCATCGGCGGGGAGCCATTTGGATAAAACTCTGTTGAGTTCGGAGGCGTCAATGGGTTTGCTGATAAAATCGTTCATGCCGGATTCGAGGAAGAGTTCCCGCGCTCCTTGGACGGCGTTGGCGCTGAATGCGATGATGGGCAGCGTCGCAAACCGTTCGCCTGCCATGGCGCGTATACGGCGTGTCGCTTCGATGCCGTCCACCTCCGGCATCATGTGGTCCATGAAGACGAGGTCGTATGGTTTTTCGGCGACCATGCGAACGGCTTCCTCACCACCTGCGGCAGTATCCGCTTGCATGCGGTGTTTTTCGAGAAAGCCGAGCGCCACGGTAAGGTTTAACGGCATATCATCAACGACGAGGATTTTTATAGCGGCATTTTCGTTAGCAACGACAAACGGCGTGCTGTCCGCTTTGTGTTCAAC
Source organism: Spirochaetaceae bacterium (assembly GCA_031290205.1). Lineage (GTDB taxonomy): Bacteria > Spirochaetota > Spirochaetia > Treponematales > Breznakiellaceae > JAITXS01. The sequence goes on along the minus strand of JAITNZ010000225.1, from coordinate 8,841 downwards.
TTTTGAGGCGTCCCCACGAATGAGGGGGATATAGATGGTAAAGGTCGAGCCTTTGCCGTATTCGCTTTCCAGTTCGATAGCGCCGCCCATTATGTCGAGGAGCCGCTTGGTAATGGCGAGTCCGAGTCCCGTGCCCGCTATGCCTCGATTCTTCTGGACATCAAGCTGCTCGAATGTGCCGAAGAGTTTTTCTCTATCCTCCTCCCGAATCCCGATGCCGGTGTCTGACACCACAGCAACAACGCAATCGACGCCGTCCCGCGTTCCCCGCTTCAGTCTGAAGTCAACACCGCCTTCATGGGTGTATTTGACGGCATTGTTTACAACATTGGTTAGTATCTGTCTGATGCGCAATTCGTCGCCGTAGAGTACTTCCGGTATATCGCTATCATGTCCCCACTTAAATTGAAGGTTTTTTCCATTGGCGATAAAATGACACATCGAAGCTACGTTATCGAAGAGGGAGAGGATGTTGAAATGCACGGGAACGAGCGAAAACTTCCCCGCCTCAATTTTTGAAAAATCAAGAATATCATTGATGATGCCGAGCAGCGCCTTCGACATTTTTTTTATATCCTCGAAGTAACCAAGCTGAACTTCGTTGAGGTTACCTGTGTGCATGAGGGCGCTCATCCCGATGATAGCGTTCATCGGCGTGCGTATTTCGTGACTCATCGTTGCTAAAAATTCGCTCTTCGCCCTATTCGCCTGTTCGGCATATTCGCGCGCGGTTTCGGCGGCGGCTCGCTCGGCTTCCGCTTCCTGTTTAGCCGTTATAATATCGCTAATATCAGCAATGTGTATTAAGAGCCCACCCCTATTGCCCGCTAGTTTGTCGGTAATTATCTTAAAATAACGCGACTGCCCCCGAATTCGAATCTCGCGTATATCAGTATAATATGTATGAAGTTCGAGCAGCTCGCCTGCCATAAACTTTATGTCCGTGTCGCTAAAGAGATCGAGGAGGGGTCGCCCAGTCGCTAGTTCGGGATTCTCGATATGCATATATTCCGCAAGCGTCCGGCTGATGTAGGTAACGCGGTTTAATTCATCAACGAGTGCTAACAAGTTCGGCGTCGTATCGAGCAGGGTGAGGAGCGTGTTCTCCGCTATAACGGATTTATCAGTCTTGCTCGTCGCAAACTTCGCGATAATAAAGAGCAGTATCGAGCTTCCCAGCATGAGCACGCCGTTCACCACCAACTCGCTTCGGGGCACTTCGGCGCGAAAGGGGCTGGTCATAGGCAGACGGAGGATAATCAGGACAATGTTCACCGCATTAGATATGAGGAGAAACCAGCCGAATTTGTTGCTATTGAAGTAGACGGCAGCCATGCAGGATATAATAAAATGAACGGGGAAAAAATAGGTGTAGCTCTTCATCAGAAATGAACTGATAATATAAACCGTATAGAGGACGAGCGGGAGGAACAACGCCTGATTAAACACACGCTTTGCCCGCCCTATACATATAAAGACGACCATTAAAAAAACACAGGCTATAACGACAACAAGCGCCTGTTCGTACGCGCCGACCGCGATGGCATTGATCGTGCGGAAAACACCGAAGAGCGCGAGTATCGCGAAGACAAAAAAATTCGCCAGCCTATAATAGCGCGTATCTGTTGCGCCACTGAGCAACGCCACAGGCGCTTTTATACCTTTGCCATCACTTAGAGAAGGGCTTTCATTCTTCCATTGCTCATTGCTCATTTGCAGTTCCTTCATACTGAAGAGCGCCGACCGAGACGATGCTCACCGCGCGCGGGATGACTTCGACCTCAAGATGAGTGTCGAAGAACAACTCATCATCAATATTCACGAATAGGGCTGTGTCCGAACGTATCGTAACTTTTTTTATACGTCTATAGACTCGCAGGGAGGAGCGGGCGCCGGCAAGGACGCCGAGCGGTGAGGGGTTTTTGCTAATCAGCATATCGAGGAACCCGTCATCCGGCACAGCCTGAGGGACGGAAGTTTTCCCGTTGGCATAATAACGCCCGTTAGCAATGTTGATGCTGTTATACTCACCGCTAAGATCTTCTCCATCGGCGATAATTTCGTATTGCTGAGCAATAATCCGCTTGTCAAACGCCGCCGCGATGCCGCCTAAAAATAAAAACAAGCGATTGAATGAGGGGAACGCCCGCCTTATTTTTTCAAAACGCTTATTAAGAAGTATGGTGTGGATAACGGCGGAAGCCTCCTTGCCGATGAAACAGTGGTTCAGCGCATAGTTGCCGTCGCATTTGATAAGATCTGTCGGAATTGCGCGCGCTGCCGTCTGACAGGCGATGCTGCGAAAATCTTCGTAGTGTTCCGGTCCAAAGGCGCGCACAAAATCGTTGCCGGTGCCGAAAGGCAGCAACGCCAGTTCCGCATTGGGCATACCGATGATTCCGTTCAGACAACTGAACGCCACCCCTGCGCCGCCTACAGCATACACACGGACGAGGGTGCTTGGGTCAACGCTCATCAGATGTCTTTTTATCACAATGACGGCATCGCGAGGGAAGCGTGATATATGGATGGAAAAATTATCGACATCCTTTGCTTTGAAATGAGCTTCGACCTCCGCACTAAAACGGGTGATGTCCGCTTTGTGAGAGAACGATTTTGGATTGATGATAAACAGGTGTTCCAAAGCAGACCATGCTACTGATACATTATCAACATGGGACGCGGGTTAAGCGCATACACTTCTTTGGGGGTAAGCAACGGAATATCGACGCCGGTATTGCCCTGTTCATTATAAAAGAGCTTAAACGCTTTTACTGGAATATTTGTCGCCTCGGCGTTGAACGCATAGGTGCCTCGCTTTTTTGCAGGGGAGCCATGCCCGTCCATACAGAGCACTAAACGGACGCGCTCGAAATCAGCTTTAACCTGCTTCCTGTTTTTTATCATTACATAGTTAAACTGATGAATAACGAGTAGGCGCTCGCCTGAAATATCGTTAGCAATGATATATTCTTCCATGATTTGTTGGGCGCGATTTATTTCATCGGCGGTGATGCTGCCGATTTCTGCGGATGGTTTTGTCGTCCGCCATTCAGGGTCAAGCGCGAGGTGAACGTTATCATATTTGAGGTATGGGAGCATTCGTTTTAGGGAATCGATAGGATCGAATCTTCCAATCTGATGATCAAGAAAGACGAGCATATCATGTTCCTTCGCATAATCAATATATTCTTTTATACGTGCATCAGAAATGATGCCTATATCACCGGCGGGCCAGCAGGTTCCAAAAATAATATAAAATGCCTTTAGTATATCCTTTCCGCCGCTTTCAGCCTTATATTCCTCGGCAAGCGCGGTAAGTTTTTCGTTTAATACTTCTTTTGAATGCCGCCCGAGTATCCCCATGTTTTTTGAATTAGGATGCCCGTAATACGCTAAAATATCATTGTTGAGTAGGAGCGACTGTGGGGGTAGCACACCCTTCTGTTTTTGCTCCACCTCCTCCTGCGTATCCGCTCCGGCAGGCAGCGATGCTTCTATTATCCGTATTGTATTGACCGTATCCTGCCGGTATATATCGGGGAAATTGGTGTTTACGGTAATTTCACTTTTCTCGTTTGTGTTGTTTTCTATTGCAAAGAGACCGACACTCGTAATACCCATCAGCAGAAATAAACCGAGCACGGTAAGTTTTTTTTCATAAATAATACCCATAATACCTGTATTATCGGCAGCTTTTTCTTCAAGCTTGAGATAATTTGACAGCGCCCGCTCCCAAGCAGCCTGATGGACTTCCCCCCTCCTAACTTATCATCCTTCCGAATTACCCCCTGCGCTTCACCGTTATGGCTTCACTGTAAGCCGACAAACCCAACACCCCCCTAATTCGTCGGGAAGCCCTCACCACTTGGGCTGCGGAGGATGATCCTGACGTTAGCACCAGCACAAATGGGGAGATGCTGGTGCCTGTGATGACAAAATGCGGGGAACTATGGTATACTGGACACTGTTAGGAGTTTAATATGGAAACGACAGAGCAAGAGCAGGAGGAGACGACCTTCAAGGAGGTCCTGGCGGGACTGAGGGAAACAAGACAGATGTTTCAGGAAATCGCCAAAGAGTTTAAGGAAATCGCCCAACAGTCTAAGGAAACCGACAAGAAGTTTCAGGAAACCGACAGGGATTTTCAGGAAATGAAAAAGATGTTTAAGGAAAACGAGGCTAAGCTTGACCGGATGTGGGCAAAAACGACCAAGCAGTTCGGCGATATTGGCAACCGGTTTGGCGACCTCGCGGAGGGTATGCTCACCTCAGGTTTGTTAAAGAAGTTCATCAAGTATGGTCTGGATTTTGATGATGTGCTGCGGAATGTCGAAATAAACGAGCGCGGCACGAAGCGTCCTATTGCGGAGCTGGACTGGCTGCTGCTCAACACGAAGATCGCGCTGCTTGGCGAGGCGAAGGCGCGTCTGACCCGCGGCGATGTAGACAAGCATATCACGCGGATTAAAAAGCTGGCAACTACGGAAAACGGGCTGCTTGGCGGCAAGACGCTCTACGGCGCCGTAGCGGGGATAAAGATAACGCAGTCGACAAAAGATTACGCCAAAATGCGCGGACTTTTCGTGCTGGAGCCTGACGGCGATTCTGTCAGAATAGAAGCGCCCGATACCAAGCCGGCGGTGTGGGGCTCAAATTGATAACACCGAAGGTACTCAAGGGGTTTCGGGATTTTCTGCCCGCGCAGGAGATAATGCGGCGGGATTTGACTGAAAAGCTCGAAGCCGGTTTCCGCAATTTTGCGTTTCTGCCGATTGATACGCCGGCGCTGGAATATACCGAGATACTGCTGGGAAAAGCTGGGGGCGAGACGGAGAAGCAGGTCTACCGCTTTACCGATAACGGGGGGCGTGATGTGGCGCTCCGCTTTGATTTGACGGTGCCTTTTGCCCGTTTTGTCGCCGAACACCGCGCCGAGCTGAGCTTTCCGTTCAAGCGCTATCAGATTGCCAAGGTCTGGCGCGGCGAAAACACGCAAAAGGGGCGCTACCGTGAGTTCACCCAGTGCGATTTCGACATTATCGGGGCGGACTCCGCCGCGGCGGATTTTGAAATTCTGCTGATGATGAAGAACGCGCTCGAGACCTGCGGCGCAGGCGATGCGACTATCCATGTGAACCACCGGGGGCTCTTCAACAGCTTTTTGAAAAAGCTCTGCGTGGAGGACAAGCGCGTCGAGATTCTCCGCACGGTGGACAAGCTCTCGAAAATCGGGCGGGAAGAAGTTTTTGCGCTGCTTGCGACGTTGACCGACAGCGAAAAAGCCGAGGCGGTGCTGCAATTTGTTGATTTTAAGGGTGATTGGGACTCAACACTGAGGATGATGCGCGAGGCTGCCGGCGGCGCGACCCCCGACTCCGAGCGTCTTGCGCTTATTCATCAGTTTTTGGTTGATGCAGGGGTCGAAGGCGCGTTCACCCTCGACCCGTCGATAACGCGGGGGCTCGACTACTATACCGGCATCGTCTGCGAAAGTTTTTTGAACGCGCTGCCGACTATAGGGTCGGTCTGTTCCGGCGGGAGATACGACAGGCTCCTCGCGCTCTATTCGAAGGAGCCGCTCCCCGGCGTCGGCGCTTCGGTGGGGCTCGACCGGCTGATTGCCGCGCTCGAAACGCTCGAAAAAACCGCCGCCGCGCGGAAAACCTACGCCGCCTGCGCGCTCGCCTGCGTGGACGAGGCGGCGGGCGGACGGTATCAGGCGCTGGCTTTAAAACTCCGCGCGGCGGGCATTGCCTGCGATGTGTTTGACGAAGCGAAAAAGCTCCTCACTCAGTTTGTCATGGCGGAAAAACGGGGCATCCGCTGGGTTATCGTGCCGTCCGCAGAGGGCGCGGCTTCGTGGACGCTCCGTGATATTCGCACGCGGACAAACCGCGAGGGGCTTTCCCTTGCAGAGCTGATTGAGGCGCTTACTTCGGCAAAGGAAACGGAAAAAGCAGCGGGGGACGCGGCTTCGTTGTGAGCGGGCGGGGGGCGGCATGGGATTAGGGGATATTGCTAGTGGCATCCACGAAAAACTGAGCGCCGGCATAAGGTCTGCGCGCGAGATTTTTTCCCTCAAAAAAGAGCAAGCGAGCGGGGAAAAATTTTTTACCTCAGAACTGGTGCGCAGGAAAAAGATTTTCACTACGGAGCAGGCGCGCAAGCTCATCCTCTATGGCGGCGCGGGGGCTGTCCTCCTCATCCTTATCATCATTGTTATTGTGAAAATCAGCATGGGGACTGAAAAAAAGCCGCTTGTTGATATTTTTGTTCCCGACCGCTTGCGAGAGGAAGACCTTTTCCTGCCCGACGAGCCTGATTTCCTGCCGTCGGTGATTTTGGAGCAAGAGCAAAAGACACGCTGGACGGCGGAAGAGGCGGAAGCGTTCTGGACCAACCCGCTGGAATACGGGGAGGATTTCTGGCGACAGCAGATCGACGCCACCCTCGACAAGCTCTTGGAGCGTGTCCCATGATTTGTTTCCGCACTTTTTTTCCCCTCGCGCTTCTGCTTGCCCTCATGCTCGCCTCCTGCGCGTCTTTCAATCCGCTTGACCCGAACGAGAGCGAGAAGGGTGAGGACGCCGCTCTCGCCAGTCCCGCGCCGATCGAGGATGAAGAGGCGCAGCTTGTACCCCGTGAAGAAGCCCCGCCCTCTGCGCTCGCCTTTATTCCGGCGGAGCCTGACTCCGATGTTCCCGAAGTCGTCGCCGCCAAAGACGCGCCGCCCGACCCGGAGGTGTCTGAGGCACTGCCCACGCCTGAGGCACTGCCCACGCCCGAGTCACTGTCCACGCCCGAGTCACTGCCCGAAGTGCCTGATGCACCGCCAAAGGCTGAGTCTGCGCCTGCACCTGAAATTGCGGCGATACTTGTGCCTGTGGCTGAGCCGACCAAAGAGCCGCCGCCTGAGCCGACCAAAGCGCCGCCGCCGCCGAAACCCGCACCGGCGGCTACACCTGTGGCGCCCCCCCCCCCGCCGAAGCCGGCGCCGGAGCCGCCGCGCTCGGTGAAACCCGCCGAGCTGCCCCCGCCTGCGCCTGTAACTGGGGCGGCGCTAGAGGCAGCGCCTGAGGCGCCGTTTACGTCGCCTTCACCGCCACTGCCGGCGCGGACGCACCCTGAGGAGACTGCCCCAAAGGAAGTGGACAATGTTTCCCGCGCCGTCCGCGCCGTCGTGGGGCAGCTTGTCGAGGTGCCCTATGTGGGGGCGGGCTGGGTCTTTTTGGGCGAGGCGGATTCGCGGCGGGGGCTCTCTTACGATTCGCGGCGGCTTGACGAGGAGGGGCAGACTTTTGTGTTTCGGGCGGAAGTTCCCGGCGAATATGCGCTTAAATTCAACAAGCAGGATTTTGTTCATAACTACTATGTCAACGATACGGTGCGCGTGAGCGTCGGCGAAAACACTGAATCGCTGCCGACGGGCTATCTCGGCGGGGTCCGCGCTATAGCCGAGCCGCGCTGGTCCCCGGCTGTAGGCGCCGTGAACAACACGGGCGGGTTACCAAGCACCGCCACCGCTACCGAGTCGGTGGCGCCGGAGGAAAAATCTGAGCCTGCATCACCCAGCGAGGGTGCGCGGGAGGAAAAGCCTGAGGAAAAACCTGAGGGGGAAAAATATCTTGCACAAGCGCGTGCTGATTTCGAGGCGAAGAAATTTCCCGAAGCGATTGCCTCGCTCGACCTGCTTCAAAATTCGCTCATCGCCCTCGATGATGAGGCGTGGTGGCTTTACGGGCAGAGTTTCGAGGCAAATAGCCCGGCGCGCAACATCAAGGCGGCGCTCGACGCCTACCGGCATATCACCAGTGATTTTCCGCAGAGCGCGCGCTACGATGCCGCGCTTGGACGGATGGCGTATTTGAATAAATTCTATTTTGATATACGATGAACATGATGAACACGATGAACCACTTAGTAACATGCGAAAAAACCTCATTCGGGTATGAGGGTCGCGCCGTCGTGAGCGACCTCAATTGGGGCGTACAGCGCGGCGATTACCTCTGCATAGTCGGCGAAAACGGCTCGGGGAAAAGCACCGTCGTAAAAGGCATCTTGCGCCTTATCCCGCCGCTTGCCGGCAAACTTGTCTTTGCAGGCGAACTTAAAAGAAACGACATCGCCTATCTATCGCAGCAGACGGCGGAAAAAAAAGATTTCCCCGCCGGCGTCTATGAAATAGTGCTGTCGGGGCATCTGGGCAGGATGCAATTTTATCGCCCGTTTTATTCGCGCAAAGAAAAAGATGACGCGCTTGAAAACATGAAGCGGCTTGGCATCGACCACTTGAAGCACCATTGTTTTCGCGAACTTTCCGGCGGGCAGCAGCGGCGTGTTCTCTTAGCGAGGGCGCTCTGCGCGTCGCGGACACTGCTGGTGCTCGATGAACCTGCGGCGGGGCTCGACCCCCTGATCAGCGCGGAGGTCTATACGTTGCTAAAACAATTAAACGAGGAGCTGGGTCTTACGATCATCATGGTAACGCACGACATTCCCGCCGCCATCCGCTATGCGAATACGATACTCCACTTAAAAAACAAACAACTATTTTACGGCGCCAGCGCTGAGTATGTAGCCTCCGATATAGGCAAATATTTTTTGCACCTCGATCATGATAGCGGGGGTTTGAAGAAGGGGTATGGGGGTGTGTAGTAGGGAACAGGGAACAGGGAACAGGGAACGGGGAACGGGGAACGGGGAACGGGTAAGATTTTTCTTTGCTACATCAGCGCCCTCCATGTAATATTCTGATAGTTCGAAGTAAAACCCTGTTCCCTGTCCCCCCTCTTCTGTTCGTGTCGTGGTTAATTTTCAAATTCTGAATAACGGGGGGGG
>JAITNZ010000121.1 GCA_031290205.1 Spirochaetaceae bacterium | reverse complement strand
GGGCGCGCCCCCCGCCCCGCCCCCCCCCCCCCCCCCCCCCCCCGCCCCCCGGCCCCCCCCCAAAATGAACAATGAAAAATGAACAATGAATAATGTTTGGGTCGAAAGCCGCTGGGTTTTGCTTTGGGGGAGGGATTTTGCTCCGCAATGAGCAGTGAACGCCCTTCTCCTACGAAAGCCAAGGCAACAAGCGCTCTTGGCGCCGGCGCAAACGGGATAAATTCATTGATGCCGAACGGTTCATTTTTCATCATAATTTATTTTATCATAGGTTCGACTAAAAGTAAAGAAATAAATTTATCCCCAAGAAGAAGGGTTTTGGGGGCTAGCAGAACTTCTCCTTATATCCTACAATATGTCTGGGAATTAAGTGAATTAAGCGCAATGAAGGGAAAATATGGAGGGAAATATGCGGGAATTTCAAGAAAAATTGCATCGGGACACGAATATTGTGCGCGGGGCGGAGTATTTCGAGCCGCTTACGGGCGCATTGGCGGCGCCGATTTATCAGAGCGCCAGCTTTAGGCACCCTGGTTTGGGGGAGTCGACGGGTTTTGACTACAGCCGCGTCTGCAATCCCACCCGTAGCATCGTTGAAAAGACGCTGGCACTGCTCGAACACGGAAAATATGCCCTCGCCTTTGCCACCGGCATGGGCGCGATTTCGGCGATGGTCAAGATTTTCATGCCCGGCGACCATATCATCATCTCCGATGACCTCTACGGCGGCACCTACCGCCTCTTTCACGATTATTACGCGCGCTATGGCTTCCTCTTTTCGTTTGTCGATACCAGTGATTTTTCAAAAATTGAGGCGGCGGCACGCCCGGAAACGAAGGCGATTTTTATCGAAACGCCCTCGAACCCGATGATGAAGGTGAGCGACATCCAGCGTTGCGCCGAGTTTATCCATAAGCGCGGGGGCGTCCTTGTAAGCGATAACACCTTCTGCACGCCTTACTTTCAAAATCCGCTCGACCTTGGCGCGGACTTCGTGATTCATAGTGGGACAAAATACCTCGCGGGGCATAACGACACGCTTTCGGGCTTCATCGTGCATTCAAACGAAACGCACCGGGAAAAATTGCTGGACATCCAGAAGAGTGAGGGCGCCGCTCTTTCCCCCTTCGACGCCTTCCTCACGCTGCGAGGGCTGAAGACGCTCGCCCTCCGCATGGAAAAGCATCAGGCGAATGCGGCGCAGGTTGCCCAGTGGCTGCGCGCCCAGAGGCACGTCGAAAAAGTTTTTTACACGGGGCTGAGCGACCATCCTCAATATGCGCTTTCGAAAAAGCAGGCGAGGGGGCACAACGGGATGATTTCATTTTATTTTAAGGACGAAGCTGATGTCGCCAAGCTGCTCAAAAATGTCAAACTGATTTTGTTTGCGGAAAGCCTCGGCGGCGTCGAGTCGCTGGTAACCTACCCGCTCGTGCAGACCCATTCGGCGATACCGGAGGCGATACGCCTTTCCACAGGGGTAAACGAGCGCCTCGTGCGGCTTTCAATCGGCATCGAAAATCCCGACGACCTTATCGCCGACCTAGCGCAGGCGATGGGCGCGTGAATGCGTATCTCGACGAAGGGGCGCTATTCGCTGATTGCCCTGCTCTACCTGGCGTTGCTCGACCGCGAAAGTTCCACGAGTATGAGGGAGTTAGCCGGCGCAACCGGCATTTCGGAAGGCTATCTTGAACAACTCTTCATCCCCCTGCGGAAATCGGGGATAATTCAGGGCGTGCGCGGACCGCAAGGGGGCTATTTTTTTGAAAAAGCGCCGAAAACAATCGCGGTCGGCGACATTCTCCGCTCGGTCGAAGGCTCGCTTTCGCCCACCGAATGTGTTGATAGACAAAACTGCCCCGCCGAGTCTTCGTGCCCAAGCTACCGCACATGGCTTGCATTGCACACGAGCATTGCCGATTGCGTTGATTCGATAACGCTCCAGGACCTTGTCGATGATTACCTGGCAGACCACGAGCCGGAGTATGCGATATGAAGCTGTCCAGACGGGGGCGTTACGGCATCCGGCTTCTGATAGACCTTGCCCAACGCAAAAATGAGGGGCTTGTAACGCTTGCCAGCGCCGCCGAACGGCAGCATATCTCGATGCGTTACCTCGAGCAGGTAGCGATAATCCTCCGCAGGGCGGGTTTTATCCGCTCGGTGAAAGGCTCCGCCGGCGGTTACATCCTCGCCCGCGCGCCCGAAGACATCATCATCGGCGACGCGTTGCGCCAGCTCGAAGGCGACATGCTGATCATCGACCCGCCGATTGAAGGCGAGCTTGAAACAAAATTGCAGCGCACCGTCCGCCGCGTCGTCTTTGACGCAATAAACGAACGCGTCGCCCGAGTCATCGACCGCGAAACCCTCGCCTCCCTCGCCGGCACCTTCGAAAACGGCGAGTCCTACATGTATTTTATTTAGCAGCTCCCGTACTTGAGCTGCCCCCGCGCCGCCACCGGCAGGTGCCTGAGGCACTTTCAGCCTTGCCTTTAGTAAGAAAAGGGCGTTCTCGGATAAAGCCCTTACCACAGAGTGCGCGGCAAGGAGCATGACAGGAGCGCGGGCGCGTCCGGTATGTCCTCATCCTCAATTGTGCGTGGGAAGTATGCAGCAGTTCCGAATTACTCCCCCCTAATCCGCCTTTTTGCGAAATTTGAACGGGGTCCACTTGGCGCCTGTTTCTGTCCAGAACTTGCTGAAAAATTCGTAGTATTGCAGACGGACGATTTGGATGGCGACTATCATCCCTTCAAGCACGATGATGAGGAGGTTCCCGAAGATGATGATGATCCCGCTCCAAAGTGTGCCGAGAGCGGCGTCGCCGACAATATCCGCCATCTTAAAGATGATGAACGAAAGTATCGTGTGGGAGAGGGCGAATGCGCCGACTCGCAGGAAGCTGACGCTGTTGGAAATATAGCCCGATACGGTTTCGAGTATTTCGACGATCGCTTCCATGATGCAGGCGAAGAGCCCTTCTTCAAATAGTTTTTTGTCTTTGGTGCAGAGCGCCCAGATGAACGGACCTGCCGCGATAAGAAAGATGGCGGCGATCAGCACGATGATATCATGCGTTTCGATCTGGAAGCCCCCCCCCACAATGCCGCGGATGACGATGAACACCGCATACCAAAAAAAGACGAGCCCTGCCAAACCGTTTTTCGAAAGCAGCGCCTTTTGATAACGGCGCATCACAAAATTATCGATGATGTTAAAAAGCAAGCCGATTGAATTGAGGATAAACCCGACGGCTAACGTAAACCCGAAAAAGTAAAAGAGCTTGGTGATGCTCCCCTTTTCGGGCATTAGTTCGAGGATTTTGCCCACAGGCTTTAGGTTGAGCAGACGCCCCGCGCCGGTTTGCGAGAGCCAGAGCGTGAACGCTTCCGTCGGCGCACGGAGCAGATCCTCGTTCGAAAAAACACTCCCGTAGAGGAAGCCGGTTACAATCGCGGCAATCCCGATTATTTTTAAGGGTCCGGCGAAATTCCGGTACGAGCTGAACAGCTTGATTTTCCGGTTCGCGACGAGCAGCCCCAGCAAGAAGAGGCACAAGCCCTGCCCGACATCGCCAAACATGATCGAAAAAAGCAGCGTGAAAAAAACCGCGCTTATCGGCGTCGGGTCGAGCGAGCCGTAGAGCGGCGCCCCGTAGGAAAACACCAGCGGCTCGAACGCGCGGAAAAATGAGCCATGTTTAAGCTGAACGGGGATTTTTTCCTTTCCTTGTTTGACGGCTTCCACTTCCCATGGGTCAAACGCGGCGCAGGCGATACGCCCTTCGGTAAGCGTCCCGAGCGCGCCGGCAAACACGTTCAGATGGCGCGCCGGAATCCAGCCAGCAAGGACGAAGGCGCTTGCCGTCGAGACAAGCCGCCCTTTAATGTCGTCGATAATCTGCGACATCAAGTAAGATGCATAAAGATTTTTCAGCAAAAGCCCGAAATTTTCGCTCTGATGCGCCTTTTGTGCGGAAAATCCCGCGAGCTCCTGCTCGATTTCGGCAAGCCGCTCCCGCATGGCGTTGACCGTTTCCTCAGACTGAGCCTGCGCCTCCTCAGGGATAGGGGCGGGCGTCCAATTTTCCTTAGAAAGCTCCGTATCGAGGGCAAAACGGTTCGCCCGTGAAGAGGCGACCAGCACCTCATCGCTGCCGAGCGGCAGGACGAGCGCCCTATCCCCCAGATTCGCCTTGAGTTTTTCCTGTTTGTCCTGTTCCAGTCTGCCGATTTTCAGATTGAGAAACGAAAAATCATTGATTTTATCGAGCGGAACATCCAGCGCAAGCCCCTCAAAACCGGCAAAAGCTGTAAGCCGGTCGCCGAGCCGCTCTTTTTCCAGATTCAGCTTGTATTCGGCATTTTGCAGGGCGGACACCGTCTCGACAAGCAGCGCAAGCGACTTGTCGTCCGCCTCGCTCGATTTTTCAGTCCGCTCGCCGGGCTCTTCCGGCAGTTCCACACCCAGATAGGCGGCGGCGTTCTTTAGATTGCCCAGAGCGTCGTCGAGCTTTTTCGTCAAGGCAAGCTCAGCATCGCTCTTCTTACGCGCCTTATCGCGGTAAGAAAACTGCAACACGCCGTGCGTTCCTAAAAATTTCAGCACATTATCGACATCGCTCTGCAGCACGGTTATCTCGAGCTGCTTCATTTTTTCTGGACGCATCATAACCGGACCCCCAGCGTTTTAAGCGCTTCGCCCGCGTCAATACTGAGTTTTGCCCCTTCGGCAATGCCGGTCAGCAGCTGCTCTTCAAATTGTTTCAGCCGGATAAAACAGCAGGCGGTATCGAGGCTGAAGGGGCGGCATCGTAAATTGCGGCGGGCAATATTATAGAGATAGAATGAGGCGGCATTTTGAAAATGGCGGGGGCTACACTTCCAATACTTGCCGCCGCCTTCGGTATTCAGAAACGCTTTTCGCCGCCAATCCTGCCAATCAGCAAGATGGTCCAAGCCCATCGAAAGGCTGGAACAAGCATCGCGGTCGAGTGCGGCGCCGCCTTTTTGCAATTTCCCGCCGATAAGGTGTGCGCGGATTTCCGCTTCGTTCATCCCGTAATAGCTTCGCAGGCGGAGGGCAAGCGCGCAGTTAAGAAGTGAGATTTCTTCGCTAAAGAGGCGCCGCGCACCGAGCACATCATTTTTCGGAACGCGCGAGAGCGCCGCGATTAAACGCATGTAGTAATGCCGGTCTAAGAGGGCGCTCAAGCGGTCTCCATGCTGGTTTTTGCCAAATTCGACGCCCCCCTCTTTCAGCAAAAATAAATTTTTACTGAATTCCGTCCCCTTGAGCATCGCTTTAAGGTCGGGGTAGGCTTCAAAATGCACGGTAGAAAATTCCCGCAAATCCGTCCAGAGGGGCGCTGTTGCCTGTCCGGCGCAGATCGCCTGAAGCGCCTTTTTCAAGTCATTGTATTCGTAAGTGCGGAGCAGGATGATGAGGATTTCTGGCGGCGAGCGAAATGCGCCTACCACCGAGCGGACCGCGTCGATTGAGCGCTTGATGAGCTTTGTTTCGAGGCTGTCAAGGTCGTCCTTGTCGTTTTTTTCGGCGGGGAACACGATATTTTCGAGTTCATGCGGGCTCGAAATGGCGGAAAGGCGGCTCATCCTCTTTTCGATAAACGATTTTCCGATGATGCCGCATGATTTTGCATAGACGAAAGCACGTTCCCCGGCGCTCATTTCAGCCTCCGGCAGGCAGCGACGCTTCACATAACAGCTTTTTCGCAAGCGTGAAGAATGCGGCTTTGTCCAGCGCGGCGCCTTGCAGACTGCCCTTGTAATCATCCAGTTTTTGTTGATAATCGGCGTCCAGCGCGGCAATCTGCCCCTTGTACGCATCTTCGAGCGCCGCATACTCTTTTGCGTACTGCGATTCATACGCGTTGCGGCAGGCAGTCTCGTGGTCGTTTATCCGCTTATTTGCTTCGGTGTTCGCCTCATCAACGATGGCAGCCGCGTTTTTTTCAAGATCAAAAAGATGATTGAGTATCTGCTGTTCATCCATCGGCAATCGCCTCGGTTTCCTCATAATTTTTGAGGATCTCGAATATTCGTCCGGCATTGCCCGCCGCACCGGTAATATCCTTGTAAAAGTCCGGATTCCGCAAGAGATTTGCCATCCTTTGCAAGAGATGCAGGTGCCGCTCAGCCTCAACCGGCGGAGCAAGCAACATCAAAACGAGGTAAACCGGCTTCCCGTCAAGCGAATCGTATTCAATCCCCTGCTTTGACACCCCAAGCACGCCGAAAACGCGCTCGATCGCCGTCGTCTTCCCGTGCGGAATCGCGATCCCGTTCTGTATACCGGTCGACATCTTCGACTCGCGGTCCTGAAGGGCATCGAGCACCTCATCGCGCACATCCAGCTTGGTAACCCGACAAAAGCGGTCGACCATCTCCTCAAAAACTTCCGTCTTATCCTCGGACTGCAAGTCCTCAATGACGAATTCAGGTAAAAAAACCTCACTTAAAAGCATATCCACCTCCCAGCCCGAAATCAATCTCTAAGGCACGTCTAAAACTCCCGCACAGCACAATCTGCCTGCCCTTAAGTTTTAGAGGCGCCCTCTATCGGGTTGGCATCTCCTTATCAATTTTCAGTTTTATCCTCTTCCGCGCCGCCCAGAGGCGGCTCCGCTTCGTTATCCTGCGTTTCAGGCGCGTCAACTTGTAAATCCGGCGTGTCCGCTTGAGTTTCCGGCGCTTGATACTTCGAAAAATCACCGATTTGCTCGGTTTGAACGGGAACCGTCTGCCGTCCCGCTTCCTCGATGCCCTTATCATCACTCGGCGTCCGGTTCAACAACGCTAAACTAAGACTGAGGATGAAGAAAAGCGCCCCCAGAATCGTCGATGCCTTCGTTAAAACATTCCCCGACCGGGACCCGAACGCGGTCGAACTCCCCCCGCCAAACACCCCGCCGAGGCTATCCCCATCTTCGTTTTGAATCAAAACCAACAGGATGAGCAAAACCGCCACAATGATAAAAATCACCAATAGAAAAACACTAAGAACACTCATGGTACACTCCGAACAATGTAAGCCTATCAAAGCCCTCAATTTAAGTCAAGCTACCTTCAGCAACTCCCCATTTGTGCTGCCCCGCGATTGTAATCGCGGGGAACGTGCGGGGCGGGGAAGGCTTGCCGAAAAACAGGCACCCATTTCCTAAGCGAGTCGTTGTCCGCTTCAGCTGCATTTTCCGCCACTTAGGAAATGCATTGCCGAATGTCGGCGAATAGCCGACTAAACTTTATTACCAGTGAATTTTTTCGGCAAACCTTCCCCGCCCCGCCCGCTACGTTTGGATCATTCCCAGCAGCCCAAGTGGTGAGGGCTTCTCGACGAAGGGGGAAATTAGGGGGAGGGGGAGCCCCTAGGGGACCCGTATGGGGGTATAGGCATTTACCCCTCTTTTGTGAGAAAATGCGCCACGGGCGCTTTTTGCCTACCGTTCAGATAGGAAAATGGGGTCGGAACAAGCTGTCTTTTATAGAGAGGAGTATACTATGGATAAAAATCAGATTGAGGCTCGTGCGAGGGAGTATTGTGCGCGGGAAAAAGAGGCGCGCTTTCGGGCGGAAGTCGAAAAGCTCTTGGCGGAGGGCAACTTCACGGAGCTCGAAGACCGCTTTTATCAGCGCTTGGAGTTCGGCACGGGGGGGCTGCGCGGTATCATCGCCGGCGGGCTTAACCGGATGAATACGCTCGTCGTCAAAAGCGCGACGCAGGGGCTCGCAACGTATGTGGCGAAGGCGTTTCCCGACAAGGCTGCGCAGGGCGCGCTTGCCGCCGTCATCGCTTACGACTGCCGGCATTATTCGAAGGAATTTGCCGAAGGCGCCGCGTGTGTCTTTGCCGCCAACGGCATCAAGACTTACCTCTTTTCGGCGCTGCGCCCGACGCCGGAGCTTTCCTACGCCATCCGCGTCCTCAAGGCTGATACCGGCATCGTCGTCACGGCGAGCCATAATCCGCCTGCCTATAACGGCTACAAGGCTTACTGGAACGACGGCTCGCAGGTTATCGAACCGCACGACGCGGGCATCATCAAAGAGGTGAATGCCGTGCGCGACATTAAAGAGCTTGATTACGCGGCGGCGCTTGCGGCGGGACTGGTCAAGATAATCGATAAGGAGATTGACGAGCCGTTCCACAAGATGATTACGAGCCATCTCTTTAGACCCGCGCTGGTTAAGGAAAAAGCCGGCGAAGTAAAAATTGTCTACACGCCGCTCCACGGCACGGGCGCGATGCATGTCGAGGCGGTGCTGGGTAGCATCGGGCTGCGCGTTGATACGGTGCCCGAACAGCGCGAGGGGAACGGCGATTTCCCGACGGTCCAGCTCCCCAATCCTGAGGATCCCGCCGCTTTGAAAATGGGCATCGAGCTTGCGAAAAAACTTCACGCCGATGTCGTCATGGCGACCGACCCTGATGCCGACCGCTTCGGCGTTGCCGTGCCCTGCGGCGGCGATTTCGTCCCCATCACCGGCAACCAGATGGGCTGCCTCCTCCTCGATTATGTGTGCCTCAGCCTGAAAGAATTGGGCAAAATGCCCGCGAAACCGGCGTTTGTGCTCTCGGTTGTTACCAGCGATATGCAAAAGCGGGTCGGCGCGCTCTACGGGGTTGAAGCCCTCGAATGCCTTACCGGCTTCAAGTGGATTGCCGACATCATGCGGAAAGCTGAGGAGGGCAGTATCGACCGGCAGATTGTTTTCGGCGATGAAGAGAGCTACGGCTATCTCGTGGAAAACGAAGTCCGCGACAAGGACGGCATTTCCGCCGCCGCGATCTGCGCCGAGATGACGATCTACTGGCGGACGCAGGGCAAGAGCCTTATCGACAGGCTGCACGAGCTTTACGCGCAGTGCGGCTACTGGATGGAAGCCGGTATCTCGAAATACTTTGAGGGACCGCAGGGCGCGTCGATTATGGCGGGGCTCCTCGATAATTTTCGCAAAAACCCGCCAAAAACCTTTGGCGGCATCGGCGTTGAAAAAATCCGCGACCTTGAAGCCTCGATCGTCCGCTACATGGATACGGGTAAGACAGAAAAAGTTGAGCTGCCGAAAAGCGATGTGTTGCAATTCTATCTGAAAAACGGCACCGTCATCAGCGCGCGCCCCAGCGGCACCGAACCGAAAATCAAGTTCTATATTAACGGCTACGAAAATATCGGAGCCGGCGGGCTTGACGCGGCAAAACAGGAACTTGGTAAAAAATTCGACGCGATAAAGGCGGAGATCAACAAGGCATTGAGTTAGATCGGTGCTGAATAATTTGGAATAGGGAGAAAAAACCACGGATACGGAACTTTTTGGGGAAAATTCCCCCGCTATCAAGCGCGCCCGTGGCTGGCGGCTGTATACCACAGACGGCAGGCGGCTTGTTGACCTCTGGCAGTGCGGCGGGAAGGCGCTGCTTGGGCATAGGGCGCACAATGTGTTGCGCGATGTCAAAAATACGGCGGAGAAGGGTTTGCTTGCCCCGTTTCCGAGCGTCTACGAGGGGCGGCTCCAACGCGTGCTTGCGCGCTTGTTCCCCGGCAAGATTTTTCGCGTTTATCGGGATAAAACTCCCCTATTTCACGAACAAATCCCCCTTTGGCGTCCCTTTCTCGATGAACGCGCGCCGTTCGCCCCGCATATTGACGACGAGTGCGCCGCTGTTTTTTCGCCTGTTTTGCCGTTCCCGCTCTCGCCTGAAGTGCTCGTCATCGATAAAAACGCCGCCGGTGATTTTCCCGCCTCCGACATGATATCGCCCGTGATTCTTACGGGAACGGTTCGTGCGCTGGGCGATATGCTTGCCAATCCAGAACGCGGCGCATTTCAGTTTCAAAAGATACGCGCGGCACTTGGGGAGGGGGCAAGCGCCGGAGCACAGTGGCGGCGGCAGGGCATCTACCTATACAAGTGCGAAAATTGCCCAGACTATGCCGCTGTTTTTCGCCGCTTCCTCGAAAACGGCTTCCTGCTCCCCCCCACCGTGGACGAGCCGCTCATCCTGCCGGGCGAGCTATCCGCCGGCGAAGAAGAAAAGCTTGCCGCGCTACTGTCGGCACGCTGAATAAAAATACCTCCACTCGGGCCACTCAGGGCGAGCGCATTAAGAATTTGTCCACAGATGGCCACTTTGTCTTGTTGTTCGTAGGCGTTCCTAGAGGCGAGCGCATTAAGAATTTGTCCACAGATGGCCACAGATAGCCACAGATTTTTACTCCGCAATTTTCTTCATCTGTGTTAATCTGTGTGTATCTGTGGACATTCTTCTTCGTGCACATAGTGCGCGTGCGTTGCCCGAGAGTGTTAATCTGTGTGTATCTGTGGACATTCTTCTTCGGCATTTTCAAATTGTCCGCGAATGGACGCGAATGTACAGGAATAATCATAAAATATCCTTACGAATTCGCCTTTTCTTCGCG
>JAITNZ010000112.1 GCA_031290205.1 Spirochaetaceae bacterium | reverse complement strand
CCCGTAGGGCGTTTATCCAGCGGCATTCGTAGAGGCGTGGCGCAGGTTACACTAACACCAAGCGATGTTGCAGGTTCACCTTTAGGTGAGCCTATGCGCCGCAACGCCCCGCTGGGGGGCGAGGTGCCCCCCCAGACCCCCCATTAGCAATATAGGTATCACTTTAGAATTTACCCCGAAAAATAAATTGCACCCTTATAGATTAGATTATGGACTATGGATAAGATTTCAGTTTGAAATCGTTCTTCACTCATCACTCATCACTCATCCGTTCGTGGTTCATTTCTGAATGATGTATTAGTATCGATATACCAAAACGTCCGTTCCCTCAAGCAGTTGGGGGGGGGGTATATCATGGGAACGAATCGCCTTTTGCTCATCAAAGGCAAAAGCGGGAACCGCCTGAGGCGGAATGATGATGAAGCCGTCTGCGCGGGTCATCGTGGTGATCATGCCTGATTTGCCTGATACCGGCTCGGCGATAGCGCGATTCCCCTCGATGCTAAGCGCCACCGCATGGAGGGTCGTCCGCCCCGGCGTTCCCTGCGTATCGCGGCTCAAGCGCGCAGGCGTTGGGAGCGCTTCCTGCTGCCCCGTTACCCTCCGGTAATACCAGCTAAGGATGAGCGTAAAAGTCATGAGCGCCGAAACCGGATGCCCTGGCAGCCCAATCAAAATGGTGTGAGTCTTTTTGCAATGCGAAATGATCGTGGGCTTTCCCGGTTTTACCGCAATCCCGTGAACAATAGCCTCTTCGCCGGTGATTTCCTTAAAAACCCTCGCCGTCAGGTCGTGCTCTCCCATCGAACTCCCCCCCGAAACGATGACGACATCGCTTTTTTCCAGCGCCGCGAGCACCGCGTTTTGTATCACGCTTGCCTCATCGCGGAGGACGCACGCCGAGACGACGCGGTAACCATTTTCGCCTGCAAGCGCGGAGAGGGCGCTGGTATTGATGTCGCGCACCTCCGCCCGAGTGGGCGTATCCCGCACGCCGACGAGCTCATCGCCTGTGCTGATAATCGAGAGGCGCAGCGGCGCAAACACAAAAACTTCCGCCTGCCCGTTCGCGGCAAGCGCCCCAATATCGCAGGGGCGCAGGAGCGTCCCCCGGCTGAGGAGGAGCTGCCCCTTCTTCATATCCTCAGCCCTGTGGGCGATACCAAAATCGACGGCAACCGCAACGCGCAGGGCAACACGCCCCTCCGCCGCGCTGGTATCTTCAACCATCACCATCGCGTCCGCTCCGTCAGGTATCATGGCGCCGGTTGGCACATAGGCGCATTCCCCGCTTGCAAGAGCAAACTCGGGCGCTTTCCCGATACGCACGCTGCCCCGCAAGGTCAAACTCACGCCGTCGCTGCCCGCCGACTTCACCGTGTCGGCGGCACGGACGGCATAACCGTCAACAATCGCGCGCTCAAACGAAGGCGAGTCCCCTTCAGCATAGACATCTTTTGCCAGAACACGCCCCGAAGCCGCATCAAGCGGAACCCGCTCAATTTCGGGCGCCGCAGTACCGACGCGCCCGATAAATTTTTCCCGCGCGTTCTCTATCGTATCCGTTTTTTGTAAACTCATGGTGTAGCAATCGTAGTTTCTATCGAATTATTTGTCAAGGAATGTCGGGGCACAGCGGCACAAAATTTTTGTGAATGCGATGCCAGGTGCAATTTATTTTTCGGGGTAAATTCTAAAGTGAAACCTATAATGCGAACGGGGGGCGCACAGGTTCACCTAAAGGTGAACCTGCATTTGGGGCGTAAAGTTTAGCGGGTAGTAACCAAGCCGGAGGTAGTAACAAAGCAGGAGAACGATTCGACATGGTGGGAGAAAAAACTGTCAGTGATATTTTCGAGTGACAATATGCGTTTGAGAAAAGACGGCGTAACGCATGATCTGTTAAAAAAAGAGTATGTGTCATTATTGGGAAACGCAGAGGAAATAAATAAGCGCTTGCTGAATTCTTTGAACTTTGTCCCTATGACACGTGACATCGTCACGCCTACTACTCAAGTTCCGCCGGTTTTTCTTCAGGTGGTTTAAGTTTTACAGACAGCGTGCCGGCTATCCTGCTGATTTCTTCTTGGTGCGCTTTTGAAACACGGGGGTCTTTTGCCAATGCGTCTATGTCTTCAAGGTTGACAAATCCGCCGTCTACAGATTCTTGGAGGATGGTGAGCGCCTCGTCGTTGTTTGTGTCGGCAGTGAGCATCAAACGTGCTAATGTATATTGCACATCTGATTTTTTAAACTTTTCGGTTTCTGCGCCGACAGCCCATTCTTCGAGCGCTTTCTTAAGCGCTTCGATTGCGCGGGCATAGTAGGACGCCGCTTCAAGAGCCTCTGCATATTCATAACGCACGAGCGGGTCGGAATTTTGCACCAGCCAGAGCGCATAGTCGTCGATGGCTTCAACTTTATCCTGAGCCTTTTCAGAGCGGGCAAGCAAAAGGAGCGTATTTTTATTATCCGGCATATCATAACTGAATACTTTTAGCACTGCTTCCGCTTCGGCATATTTTTCCATTGCATAGAGTATCATCGCATAATTATAGCCCTCATCCGCGCTTTCAGGTTCCAGCTTTAATACTTTTGCATAGTATTTCTCCGCCCCGTCAATATCGCCGAGCATCACTTTGGTATAGGCAAGCGACTTCAATGCCATAACATTTTCCTTGTCGCGTTTCAATATGTTTTCAAAATGTTTCGCCGCTACCGTATACTTCTTTGTTTCATAGGCGATGCGCCCCAGATTGTATTCCGAAGCGCGCATCGTCGTCTTAACACTGCTCGCCCGCTCAAGCCAGCGTTGCGCCTCATCAAATTTACCCATGTCGTAGTATGCCATACCAATAGCATAATACTCCTCCGCAGACGCCGCAGACGCACACGACGAGAGAAAAAAGAAAAAAGAAAAAAGAAAAAAGAATAGAGAATAGAGAATGAACGCTTTTTTCATACTGAAAGCAAGGGCAGAAAGCGCCTGAGGCGGAGCCCCCTTCATTGTTGTCGTCCTAGCACGGTGTCTTCGATTTCGCGTAGTTGGGAACGATAGAGACCGGTGATGTTGCTGCCGTAGTCCGCGATGAGTTGCAGGATGTTTCTGCCGGGCGGCGCCTCGTCTTTGCCGTTAATGCGGTCGCCCGCATCGCCTAAGCCGGGGAGTATATAGGCGGCTTCATTCAACACGGGGTCCATCCAGAGTGTCCATACGCTGCAATTGGGAATCGCGCGAACGACCCGAAGCGCCCCTTTAAGCGCCGATATAGCATTAAAAAAATGAACGCCACGAGGGCGCACCCCTTCTTTCATTAAATATTGAACTACGGTAACGAGGCTGCCGCCTGTCGCGTTCATCGGGTCGGCAAAAATTAAATCTTTCCCGTCAAGATGCGATATATCAATATATGAACGATCTAAATCGAGTATATACTCCATGTTGTTTTCTTTTTTGGTCTCGTCCCGTTTAATACGAAAGAGCGCAAAGGGGGTAATATAGCCTTGCGACGAATACTCTTCTATTTCTTTTGACATGATAATCGAAGGGAGGAGCGCGCCGCGCAGCAGCACGCACATAACGGTGTTTTCGATTTGCGAATCAATATTAGGAATTTTATGCACGGCATAATTCTGCACGGGAACCGTTACCGGTGTTTTAATGATAAGATGATTTTTTTCAGCCCCCTGGCTCCCCCCCCACGCGAAATTAAAGAGCAACTCATACGCTCGTTGAACGTAGTAGACAAACTCCTCTCTATCGGTTCGTATATCGCGAAGTTTAGCGATAAGGCGGGACGCTTCGGCGTGGGACTCGTGCGGTGTCTTAAAGCTATATACATTGATATATCGTTCATCTTTGCATATATCCTGCAATATCTTACCCATTTCGTTATACAAACGGACAAGGTTTTTTTCTTCCCGCCCCCGCTCCATGTTATCATGCGCCGTGCCATAGCGTGCAAAGCTTGCCGTAACCTCGCCGTATTTCTTGTCCATAACACCAATTGCTTCTTTGTCGTGTTCGGATAGAAACCCGTCAAGGTCGGTCGCTTTCAGCACCACTTTAGCCATTTTTGCTCTCGCATTCCTCGCAGGTCCTTGTTCGCGGGCGGCTTGCGGTAATTTGTAACGCGCCGCTCTTCCCCTTCACTTTGAAGATCGTGCCGCGCTCAAACTGTTCCTGCAATATCAAATTGGCAAGCGATTTTTCAAGCTGCTGCTGCACGGCGCGCCGCAAGGTCCGAGCTCCGTATTTTGCGCTGTCATCATTTTTGAGCAAGATTTCTTTTGCCGCATCCGCTATCTTAATCGAATAGCCGCGCTCCTGCATAAGGCGCGCATTCAATGCCGCAATTTCAATGTCGAGGATTTTTTTCATCTCGGCATTATTCAGAGGATGAAACACGATGATGTCATCAAGGCGGTTAAGAAACTCAGGATTGAATATTCGCTTCGCCTCGCTAATCGCCGCGTTTTCAATTTCCTTGAAGTTCAGCCCCTTTTGATTTTCGCTAAAGCCCAGCTTCGACGCGCCTGAAATTTCTTTCGCGCCGACATTACTCGTCAGTATGATAATCGTGTTGCGGAAATTTACCGTGTGCCCCAGATTATCTTGCAGCTCGCCTTCTTCAAGGATCGAAAGCAGGAGGTTGAAGACATCGCGGTGCGCCTTTTCGATTTCGTCGAAGAGGACGACGCGGTAGGGGTTTTTCCGTATCTTTTCGGTAAGCTCGCCGCCTTCCTCGTAGCCGACAAAGCCGGGGGGCGCTCCGGTAAGCCGCGCCGCATTGTGTTTTTCCATGAAGTCAGCCATATCGATGCGGACGAGGGCATTTTCCGCGCCGAAGACGACGCGCGCCAGTGTGCGGGCAAGCAAGGTTTTGCCGACGCCCGTGGGTCCGAGCAGCATGAATGAGCCTATCGGGCGGCGCGGGTCCGAAATACCGGAACGGGAGCGGCGGATTGCCGAACAAACCTCGCTCACCGCCTCGTCCTGCCCGATAATCACCGAATGAAGCTCATTTTCCAGATTGATTAGGCGTTTTTGCTCTTCTTCTTCAAGGTGATTTGCCGGAATTCCCGTCATTTCCGAGAGCACGGCGCGGACATCGCTCGATTCGACCTTGACAATGGGCTTGCCGTTGGTAAATTGCCACGAATTCTTCGCCGATTCGAGGGCAAAACGCAGAACACGCGCCTTTTCGCGCAGCTCAGCCGCCCGATCCTCGCGCCCTGCGGCGCTCATCGTGGCGGTTTCCTCGTCAAGGGACTGGATGCGCGAGGTGATATACTCGATTTCCTCAGGCTCCTCGAAGTCGATGCCTTCGGACAGTTTTTTCATCGCGCCCGCTTCGTCAAGAATGTCGATAGCCTTGTCCGGCATGAACCTGCCGGTAATATAGCGCGCGGAGAGGCGCGCCGTGTCGGCAATCGCCTCCTCAGTGTAGCAGATATGATGATGCTCCTCGTAGCGGCTCTTGAGCCCTTCCAAAATCTTGATGGTCGTACTCACGCTCGGCTCGTCGACGCCGACACTCTGAAAACGGCGTTCAAGCGCGGCGTCTTTTTCAAAATATTTGCGGAATTCGGCAATCGTCGTCGCCCCGATTACCTGCAAAACGCCCCGCGAAAGAGAGGGCTTAAAGAGGTTGCTGGCATCCAGCGTTCCCGATGCGCTGCCCGCGCCGACTATGGTGTGAATCTCGTCGATAAAGAGGATGATATTCCGCGAACGCTCGATTTCGTAGAGGAGGCGCTTGATGCGTTCCTCAAAATCGCCGCGAAAACGAGTGCCGGCAACGATAGCGCCCATATCGAGGAGGAGCAGGCGTTTTTTCGAAAGAAAACGCGGCGAGTCGGCGGAAATGATAAACTGAGCAATACCTTCGGCAATCGCCGTCTTGCCCGTCCCCGGCTCGCCCACGAGAACCGGATTATTCTTCGTCCGGCGCGCCAGAATACGCACACAGCGCTCGATTTCTTTTGCTCTGCCGATGACGGGGTCGAGCGCGCCCTCACGGGCAAGGGCGGTTAAATCGCGGGTAAACGCATCGAGCGCCGGAGTGCCTTCGTTAAAGCCGCTACGCCCCCCGCTGCCGCGCCCGCCGCGACCACGCAACGCGATAAGGATAGCGCAATCGCCATCCTCCGCAATTTTTTCATCTTTTTCATTATTTTTTTCTTTTTCTTCTGTTTCCATTATGAAAT
>JAITNZ010000111.1 GCA_031290205.1 Spirochaetaceae bacterium | reverse complement strand
GTGGAGGTGTCATACCCGTTCCCATTCCGAACACGGAAGTCAAGCCCTCTAACGCCGATGATACTGCCTCTCGAAGGGGTGGGAAAGTAGGTAGTCGCCGGGCTTTTTCTTTTTTGGTGAGCCGCTCAATACCGATTTGGTAAGTCGGCGCTTTCACCCTTAAAGCTTACGCAGTTTTTTGTTTATCGCATCAATATTGAATTCTTCAAGCCTCACCCATGAGGCAGTTTCGCGGTATTCTCTGTGTTTAGGATTTGAAAGCACTTGCAGGATATGGGCATAGCCGCCAATACCGCCTGAGTCTTCAGGCGGAGGATCGCCTTCGCCACGAATGCATGTCGGGTAGGTAAACGCATAATCATCAATTACTTTTTCGAGTGTTATCCGGTGAATCCAGTCGTCGCCGTAGTCGTATGTATATGCGATTAGTGTGTGTGCGGGTATATATTTTTCTAGTCGAGTCGTTTCTTTGTAACGTGGCGGATGTTTCATTCGCTTCATTTGTTCGGGATTCAAAACATCAAAAAAACCTATATCATTGTCATGAAGATATATAAACTCATCATCATATTCTTCGCGAAATTCAGCTATCGGCACGCCATCAGCTGTTTCTTTGTCGTATACCTTAAAATCATGTAAATGGTAATTTTGCCAGGCAAAAAGTGTCTGGATGATTCTATGCAGCTTCAAAAAAGTGATGTTTGCCGGTACGATTACCGTCCGATTGATATTAAAACCGTCGTCATTACAGCAGAGGCGTATCAAAAACTGAAATGCTTTTTGCGAAAACGGCAATACTTTTCCCGCCGATAAATCTTCCCCTTTTTCCATTCTATCAATATAAATGAGCAGTAATGCTATTGGTGTGGTGTGGCTGCTTGCTTTGAATACAAATCGGGATAAGTCTTTTGCTGCTCTCAGTTGATTCAAAGATGGGTCATTGTAAAGTTGAATCATCGACAAAATACGTGATTTGATTTGACTCATCGAGGAAAGTACGCTGGCATCATCAGATTTGGTGAATGAAATACTGCCGGCGTTTGCTATATACGAATCGATTAGTGCCTTATCTATGTTTACGGCGGTAAGCATTTCTTGTATAGACTGAGTAATCAAGCTTTCAAAATGTTTATAATTATTTTTTCGGATACCATGGAGTATCACACACATTTTGGTTGCGTCGTTCATCAAGATAATCGTTTTTCTGTGGTTGATCATAAAAAAAGTCGCGTGCCACGAAAAGAACGGCGTATTGTCGTTGCATGATGAAACTCGAATTCCAAGTTCGTTGGCAAATCTTTTTGTTAGTTTGATATACATAGCTACATTAATACGTAAGTTTATCATTTTTTAAAAAAGAATGTAATGGTCCGCCGCAGAGTGTGCCGACAATTACGAATTCAACCACGAACCATACAAACCAAGATGAAAAATAACATAAAAAATTCCTGAGATAATAGGGTGTTCTGAGTAGTAACAAAATATTTCATGTAAAAAATGGATTGTCTTACCAATCCTCTGCGTCTCCGCATCTCTGCCTGAGAATTTCTTCCATGAAAGTTTTTTCTTACTATGCCAATGGCAATAATGGACGGATACTAAATTTCCCCCCGCCGCGACTTTGCGGTCTGTTTTTCGTCTGAATCACGGTGCTATTTCAGGTGCTTCATGGTGAAAAAAACCTATGCGTTTATCCTGTTACGTGCTTTTCTTGCCGAAAAGCGATGCCAGACGGGCAAAAACGCCCTTTTTTGCCGGCTCGCCTGTGGCGGGCTTTCCGCTTGTTTGCGCGGGGCGCTTTTTCGCTCCTCCACGCCCAGCGGCGACGGGAGCCTTACCCTGTTGCACGGCTCTCTCTTCGCCGCCTTCACGTCGTCGCTGCGACCTATTCCTGTTGCGGTGCCGATTTTTCCCGCCGCCGCCCGCGCCATCAGCCCCTGCGCCCTCGCGCCTCGCACCGTCAGGTCTTGCGCCGTCGCGCCTCGCGTCGTCTTGCCTCGCGCCCTCATGCCTCACTCCTCGTGATTCCCTCTCTGGAGCAGACTCGCTGCCGTATTTCTGTTTGTAGTATTCCATGCGTTCATCCATGGAAAGTTGCGACAGATTCGGGTGTGCGCGCGCATAACTTTCCGGCTGAGCGCCTCCCTGCGGATTTCTGTAACGCCCCTGCCGTCTGCCTTCGTCATCACGCCGACTGCCCTCGTCATTCCGCTGCTGGCGCGGCTCTGGCGGCTTTCTCTCTTGGCGAGGACGCCCATCACGGCGCGGACGGGAATTCCAATCATGCTCGCAATCCTCAGCATAATCTTCAGGAGCGGCGATGAGCGAAGGGATGCTGTTCCCTATGTATTTTTCAATATCAGACAGCTCATACACATCCTGCTCGGAGGCAAAACTTACCGCCTTGCCGTTCGCTCCCGCGCGCGCGGTGCGCCCGATGCGGTGCACATAGTTTTCAGGCTCAACAGGAAGATCGTAATTGACAACGAGCGCAAGAGCCTCAATGTCGAGCCCCCGCGCGGCGACATCCGTTGCCACGAGGTATTGGTATCTGCCGGCTTTCAAGTCGTTGATGATGTCGAGGCGCTTTTTCTGCGGCAGATCGCCGGAAATAAACTCACAGCGTATCCCGTTCGCCCGCAAACGGCGCGCGACAACCTCAGTATAGCGCTTGGTGTTGCAGAAAATAATCGCGCTTTCGGGCTTTTCATGGGCAAAAATGCCGAGCAAGAGGCTGAACTTCTTGTCAGAAGGCACATGATAGAGCCGCTGGGCGATCTCCTCGACGGTGATATGCTCAGGCTCAATCTCGATTTCGAACGGGTCCTTCGTGTATTCAAGCGCCAGATTCTTCACATAGACGTTGAGCGTCGCGCTGAAGAGCATGGTCTGCCGCCTTTCCACATCGGGGACAACCTTGATGAGCTTGCGAAGGTCGGGGTAAAAGCCCATATCGAACATACGGTCGGCTTCATCAAGGATGAGGAACGCGATGTCCATGAGGTTCATTTCGCCCGACGCATTGAGGTCGAGCACGCGCCCGGGCGTCCCCACGAGGATATCCGCCCCCGCACGCAGGCTCTGCTGCTGCTCGCCATAGCCCACGCCGCCGTAAAAACTCCCCGTTTTAAGCGGAAGATACTTGCCAAGCATCTTAGCCTCTTCCTCAACCTGCACGGCAAGTTCCCGTGTCGGCACCATTATCAGCGCCTTGCGCCCCTTCAAAAGGGGGTCGTTCAGCAATCGCTCCATAATGATGATAAGATAGGCAGCGGTTTTTCCCGTGCCAGTCTGCGATTGCACATAGAGGTCGCGACCATCAAGCCCGCTCTCCAAAACCTGTGCTTGCACAGGCATAGCGCTTACATAGCCGGCTTCGGCGAGCGCCTTTTTTAAGTCTTCGTTTAACGAAAGTGTTTGGAATTCCATAAGATGCTAAAAGTATCACCCATTTTCAAGAAAGATGTAAGCCCCCTTCAGCGCCTCCCGCACTTGCACTGCTCCCCGCGATTTTAATCGCGGTGCCCGGTCGGGTGGGAAACCCTCACCGGAAAACGGCGCCCTCGCCTGCGGCGGCATTTATTGCGTAGTTTTTCTGTATTCAAGCAGTCGGGGGAAGGCTTTCTCGGTCAGTAGCACGCGCGCACATGCGCACGAGCTACTGACATCCTTCTAGCCGCGCGCTTTTCTGTCCCGCCCTACAGAAAAATGCGCGGTAACGAGTATGGCAGCGCGTGCGCTGCCCGAGATTGCCTTCCCCCGATGTTTTCCAGCGAGGCTTTCCCACCCGACCGGCTACGTCAGGGAAATTGCCCCCAGCACAAGTGCGTGAGGGCTTTCCGACAAATTGGCTATGTGTTGGGGTTATTGGCTAACAGTGAAGCCCTACAGTAAAGCCCAACGGTAAAGTGCGCGGTGCCCGCCGCCACAGGCGGTTTCAGCCTTGCCCTTTGTTAGAAAAGGGCGTTCCGAAACAGGAAGCGGCGCTTTCAGCAAACGCTCGTGGCGTCGTGTATTGCAGCGAGCGCGTGCGCACCGCGCGCGTGCCGCTGCCCGCGAGTGCCTTCCCCCACAAGTGCGTGAGGGTTTCCCGACCTACTGGCTGGGTGTTGGGGTTGTTGGCTGACAGTGAAGCCTTAACAGCACACCCCCTACGGTGAAGTGCGCGGTCCCGCCGCCACAGGCGGTTTCAGCCTTGCCCTTTGTTAGAAAAGCGCGTTCCGAAACAGGAAGCGGCGCTTCCAGCAAAAGCTCGTGGCGTCGTGTATTGCAGCGAGCGCGGCGCGTAGCGCGTGTGCCGCTGCACGAGATTGCCCCCCCGTATGGCAGCGAGCGCGTGCGCACCGCGCGCGTGCCGCTGCCCGAGAAAGCCTTCCCCATTTGGAATTCTATGGAAGGGCTAGAAGTTTATCAAAGTAAAACTCCGCGCCTCTGCGTCTGGGCGTGGGGTATTCTTTTGATGTACTGGGGTGCAATTTAATTTTCGGGGTAAATTCTAAAGTGATACCTAAATTGATAACGGGGGGTCTGGGGGGGCACCTCGCCCCCCAGCGGGGCGTTGCGGCGCACAGGCTCACCTAAAGGTGAACCTGCAACATCGCTTGGTGTTAGTGTAACCTGCGCCACGCCTCTACGAATGCCGCTGGATAAACGCCCTACGGG
>JAITNZ010000247.1 GCA_031290205.1 Spirochaetaceae bacterium | reverse complement strand
ATAACTTAATAACATATTATGGCGTTCCTTTTGTGTTCTGCCGTTCACCAAAAAATAAAAACCCGCACACTCCCGCACAGAGTACGATTAGTACGGGGTTTGTATTAAAAACAGTGCTTAATAAAAAACTTGTTATAAAAATAATAAGGCTTATAGTGTTTTTTAAAAGGGCGCGTTCTTTTTTAATAATATTGCTTGCGAGCCGGCAAACGGTATCTAAAATCAACGCGCCTACGGCAAGTTTAATGCCGTTAAAACAATGCCGCATAATTTCAAGGCTGGCAAAGTTTTGTAGTAGCAACGATACAAGCGCTACCATCGTTACCGAGGGCAACGCGAAACCAAGCGTCGCCACGATGCCACCCGGTATGCCCCGTCGTTTATAACCAATAAAAGTTGAAATATTTATAGCGATGATGCCCGGCGTTACCTGCGCGATCGTATAGTATTGCAGCACCTCTTCGCTGGTCGTCCAGCCGCGCTTTTTGACAAGCTCGCGTTCAATAATCGGCAGCAGCACATAGCCGCCGCCGAAGGTGATGCAGCCCATCTTCGCAAAAATCAAAAAAATTTCGAGAAGCTGTTTTATATTTTTCATCGCAATGACAATTTCCGTAAGCAACGCTGATTAAGAAGAAAGGGGATAGGGGATGGGAGATGGGGATTTCGCTCCGCCAATATCTGATACTACCGGGGCATCTCCCGATAGCACCAACAACTACGAAGCAACATCCTCATTCCTCATTCCTCATTCCTCATTCCTCATTCCTCATTAATAGTTTTCGGGCTTTACCTGGAAATAGGCCTGCGGATGTAAGCACACCGGACAGAGTTCGGGGGCTTTTTTCCCGATGGCAATGTGGCCGCAATTCGCGCACTGCCAAATCACATCGCCGTCTTTCGAGAAAACTTTTTCTTTTTCAACATTTGAAAGCAGCTTGCGATAACGCTCCTCGTGGTTTTTTTCGATTGCGGCAACACCTTCAAATTGTTTGGCAATGTCTTCAAAACCTTCTTCATGAGCGGTTTTAGCGAAGCCCTTGTACATATCGGTCCACTCCTGGTTTTCGCCATCCGCCGCGTGTTTCAGGTTTTCAGGCGTACTGCCGATCCCGTCAAGCCGCTTGAACCAGAGCTTCGCGTGTTCCTTTTCCTGCTCCGCCGTCTCCAAAAAAAGCGCGGCGATCTGTTCAAAGCCGTCTTTTTTCGCACGGGACGCGAAATATGTGTATTTATTACGCGCCTGCGATTCACCGGCAAACGCCTCGCGCAGATTCGCCTCGGTTTTACTGCCTTTTAAATCAGCCATAATAATATCTCCTCTTTAAAAAATTGAATTTAAAAAATAGAATACCCGAATTTGGCACCGCTTGCCAAGGGGGCGAATTTTGAAATTCCGTATTGACCAAATTTTCCCCGCTGATTATATTTTTAAAGTATGAGTTTGATTTGTTTGCATAATGGTGTCGTCCTTACCGGATTCGCCGCTATGGAAAAGTGCGCTGTCCTCCTCGAAGACGGCAAAGTGGCCGATGTTTTTTCAGAGCGGCGTTTTGAACAACGCCGCTTTAATGCGGACACGGAAATCATCGATGTACAAGGCGCCTATATCGCGTCCGGTTTTATTGATACACACATTCATGGCTTTGGCGGCTTCGGCACGGAGGATGGCTCCGCAGAATCCCTGTTTGCCATGTCCCGCCTGCTTGCCGCTTACGGGGTAACGGCTTTCAACCCGACCATATATCCTGCACAAGAGGAGCGCCTGCTCCAGACGGTTCGCACCATAGCCGCCGCCGTGGGGCATGAAGACGGTGCGCGTATCATGGGGCTGCATCTTGAAGGGCCGTTTATTTCTCCGTCCCGGCTGGGCGTTCAGCGCCCCGAAACCGTGCGCGCTGTGGACATCCCCTTCATGGAGCGGCTTTGGGAAGCGGCGGAAGGGCACATCGTCAACATGACCGTGGCGCCGGAACTCAAGGGGATGCGGGAACTCGCGCTTTTTTGTATCAAGAAAGGCATCGTGCTTCAGGCCGGTCATACCGACGCGAAGTACGAGAACATGGTTGAAGGTATGCAGGCGGGCATACTGCACGCGACGCATCTTTTTAACGCGATGAGCCGCATGGAGCATCGCAACCCGAACGCGGTGGGCGCGATACTCATACACCCGGAAATGTCCTGCGAGATCATCGCCGACGGCTTTCATGTCCACCCCGACCTCTTCAAACTGCTCATGCGGGACAAGGCGATTGACCGCATCGTGCTCGTTACCGACTCGCTCAAACCCACCGAGCAGGCCGGGGGGCCCCTCTTCGCCAATGGGGAGGAGGTGGTTTTCCATGACGGCTTGTTTCACCGCAAGATTGACGATGTGATAGCCGGTTCCGCGCTGACGATGATACGCGGGGTGAAAAACCTCGTGTCTTTCGGCTTCAGCCTTGAGGACGCGATAAAGACCGCGAACTTTAACCCCGCTCATGTGATGCGCTACACAGAGAAGGGTGCCATCATCCCCGGCTACGATGCGGACATCACCGTGTTCGACCAGGACTTCAACATCCAGACCGTTATAATAAATGGCCGGCGCCCTAGGCGCCTTTCACCCTCGCCTTTGGTATGAGAAGGGCGATTCGAGACAGCAGGCGTCGATGACGCTTTATATTAGGAGTGAGATTATGCGATTGAGTATTCATGACGATTACGAGGCGGCCAGTAAGTGGGCCGCATTACACATTATGGGCAGGATCAATGCCTTTGCGCCGAGTCCCGACAAACCCTTTGTGCTGGGCTTGCCTACCGGTTCGGGGCCGCTGGGTATGTACCGGAACCTCATCGAGTTCAACAAGCAGAAAAAACTTTCGTTCCGTGATGTTGTTACGTTTAACATGGACGAATATGTGGGTCTGGACGCCGGGCACCCCCAGAGTTATCACCGCTTTATGTTCGATAACTTCTTTAACCACGTAGATGTACAGATGTCAAACGTCCACATTCTCAACGGCATGGCATCTGATTTAAGCGCCGAGTGCGCCGCCTACGAGGCGTGCATTGCCTCTTATGGCGGCGTTGACTTGTTTATAGGCGGCATAGGGATTGACGGGCACATCGCGTTCAATGAACCCGGTTCGTCTCTTGTCTCGCGCACACGGGTAAAGACGCTCACTGCCGACACGCGGCGAGCCAACGCGCGTTTTTTTGACGGCGATGTTGACAAAGTGCCCGCCAAGGCGCTTACCGTGGGAGTCGGCACGCTGATGGAAGCGCGGGAAGTGCTGCTCATCGTCAACGGGAGCAACAAGGCGGTAGCAATGAGGGCCGTGATTGAAGGAAGCGTCAGCCAGATGTGGACAGCCTCCTGCCTCCAAATGCACCCGAACGCGATCATCGTGTGCGACGAGGGCGCTACCGACGAACTCAAGGTGGGGACGGTGCGGTATTTTAAGGATATTGAACGGGGCAGTAATAGGTAACAGGGGAAGGTTTGGCTGCCGTGAAGACGAATTAGGAAAGAGGAATGAGCAGAGAGCAGAGAGCAGAGAAAAATTTGGCTGCCATGCGATATTTTTTTAAGTGAGGGATTTGGCTATGAGATATAATGATATAACTTGGGAATATACTGATAATTCAGAGCGAAACAAACAGCAAGCAGCAAGCTTGTAGGCTTGCAAAGCAAAACCACTGCTCTCCGCTCATTATTCACTGCTCACTGCCCGCTATATCGAACGTATACTTCCCGTCCGCCCAGTCTATGGCTACGCTGCCGCCGCCTTCGAGTTTGCCGAAGAGGACTTCGTCAACGAAGAAGGCTTTGATTTTTTCTTCGATGACTCTGCCGGTGTTGCGCGCGCCGAATTCTTTTGAGTAGCCGTCTTTTGCGAGCGCTTTT
>JAITNZ010000100.1 GCA_031290205.1 Spirochaetaceae bacterium | reverse complement strand
TCCTGCCGCTTTATCACGGTTGACGCCGACATTGAACACGACGAAGGGTTAATCGCTTTTTACACAAAAAACGGCTTTGTTCCCAACGCCGAAATGAACAGTAAAACCCGCAAAACCCTCAATATGCGTAGAGATATTCTGGATATAGCGCAATCCCGAAAGGTCTGACGCAGATATAAAGGCTTACCAAAGGCAAGGCTGAAAGTGCCCTAGGCATTGTCTGTGGCGGAATAAATCTTTGGAGGATTTACAATATGAAGAGATTGGTATTATTAATGACTGGCTTTATGGTTGGCACCGCGGCTTTTGCCCTCGACTTTAACATCGGCGCGGGACTTGATTTTTCAGATGCGAATACCACAGTTACAATCACGCCAAGCGGTCAGGATGACCAGACAGCGAATCGGGTTGTAACTACTACTGGCGCGCCACGGATGACTGCTTCATGCGGGGCAATCCGAACTACCAGATCCCCGGCTATCACCGCTACCTGATATATAAAAAGATAATGGAACTAGCAGAAATAGCCGACATGGGCGGCGACCACTACCTGCAAGCCTTCTTTAGCTACGACAGAGAGAGAAACACGAGCATTACCGATTGGGACAACGAGCTTGCGGCGTATAAGCCCTGAGGACAGTGGGTAGTGAGTGTCGCAGCTTCGCTGCTTAGTGAATAATGAGGAGAATAGTATGAAAAAGACATTTTTTGCATTGGCGCTGGGCGGGTGCAAGGTTGGTGGTTTGCTGAAGGGTTTGCTGAAGGGTTATTCTTCTTCGAACTTGCTTTCAAATAAATGCGCTAAGGCGTTGACGGCGGCTTCCTCATCCTCGCCCTCCGCGATGATTTTTATTTTACTTCCATAAGTTGCGCCGAGAGTGATGATACCGAGGATGGATTTTGCGTTGATGGTGTTATCGCCGCATTGAAAATAAATCGAACTCTTAAAATCTTTCGTTTTTTGGACAAGCACCGAAGACGGTCTCGCATGAACGCCGGATCGGTTAATGACGGTTACTATTTTTTCATACATGATGCACCTCCATTCGCGGTTTTTTGAATACGAAAACCCGCAGAATTACAAAGTTAATAATCATCCCTGCGGCAATACCGGCGGCTTGTGCAATAAATTTATAGGGTTCACCGGTGTTTGAATGGACCGGCAAACGCCAGAAATGAATTACCAACTCCATCACCGTAATATTTACCAGAAGACCTGCAAGCGAGCCGGTTAAAAACTTGATCCAGCGCCCCCATGAAAGCGGGGTTTTACCCATTCTATCTTTGAACGACCACTTCTGATTCAGTATATAGTTCTGTGTGCCGCTTACCAAATAATTAAAAACCGCAACGGGGATCTCAAAAAAACCTAAAGTATCAACCAAAATAAAGAAGAGCGCTATATTGGTAACGGTCCCCAAGCCCCCTGTAAGCGCGAATTTTATAAACTCGCATACCCAGGACATTCCCCTGATAATCCAAACATCCCGCATGGCATCGAAGAGAATAGCGTTCGACATTTTAGATATACCATATTTTCTATCGGGGAAGACAATTGGTGTTTCCGCAATGCGGCAACCCGCGTGCGCTGCCTTATATTTTATCTCAATCTGAAACGAATATCCCCGGCACATTATTGAAGCAAGACCGATTTTTTGAAAAACCTCCGCGCGGAACAGGTTGTAGCCGCCCGTCCAATCTTGTATCGGAAATCCAAGTATCGTCCGGCAGTAAAACGAAGCCGCCTTTGAAATGAGGTTTCTTACTATCGAGCGATTTTCGATTCTTCCGCCCGGGACATTACGCGACCCGATAACCATATCATTGCTTTGTATTTTTTCGAGCATGATGGGGATATACTGCGGGTCGTGCGAAAAATCAGCGTCCATCGCCAGCAGCAGATCGTAACCATGCTCGATTCCCCAAGCAAATCCGCCTAAAAACGCCGTTGCCACCCCCTGCTTCCCCTCGCGCCGGATAAGATGAATCCGGTTGGGGAACTCCTGCTGCTTTTCCTCAACAAGAGCCGCCGTTCCATCGGGGGAACCATCGTCAATAATCAGCATAGCGGCATCGGGAGGGGCAACCGCAAAAACAGCATCGACCAGCCGCCCGATATTCAGCCGCTCATTATAAGTAGGAATGATGATGAGTAAGCGCGCTTCGGCTGGGTTCATGATATTGCTCCTCAGGAAGAGGGGTATGGGGTATGGGGTTTGGAGGGAAGATTACACTTTGAAATATTTCTTCATTGCTCATTCTTCACCTATCACCCTTCACCCTCTTCAATTCGAACTATGGTTATACTACATGGAATATGTAAATACTCCTAAGTAAAACCTATACCCTATACCCCATACCCCGTTTTCTTACCAACCGGAAGGGAGGAAGCGTCCTAGACGCCTCTTCAAAAGCAGCCCCAAACCTGCGGACGCCGTTGGGACTGCCGGTGCCGTTTGCTTGGGCTGAAAGCGCCTAAGGCGCCTGAAAGCGTCCTAGACACTTAGGCGCCATTTAG
Organism: Spirochaetaceae bacterium; assembly: GCA_031290205.1. Taxonomy (GTDB): domain Bacteria; phylum Spirochaetota; class Spirochaetia; order Treponematales; family Breznakiellaceae; genus JAITXS01. The sequence goes on along the minus strand of JAITNZ010000100.1, from coordinate 2,526 downwards.
TCGCTTTTCTATCGACTCCAGTTCGCTGTAAAGTTCCTTCGGGAGTTTGCTGCCGAATTTGGGATAGTGGTTGTCGCGCACATCCTTGATTTCGGCTTTCCAGCCTTCGATGTCGACCTTGAGGAGTTCCTTCATGTCCTGTTCGCCGACACCTGCCGGGGGGATGATCGCGTCCGGTGTTGGCAATGTGCCGATGGGCGTTTCGACCGCGCCGCCTTTGCCGTCGCAGCGGTCGAAAATCCACGCCAAGACGCGGGAGTTCTCGCCATAGCCGGGCCATATAAACTTACCGGCATCGTCTTTGCGGAACCAGTTGACGAAGAAAATCTTCGGCAGCTTGGCTTCGTCGTGATTTTGCCCGAGTTTTATCCAATGTTTGAAATAATCGCCCATGTGATAGCCGCAGAAGGGGAGCATAGCGAAGGGGTCGCGGCGAATGGTGCCCGCCTTCACGTCGAGCGCGGCGGCGGTAACCTCCGAGCCGACGATGGAGCCCATAAAAACGCCGTGAATCCAGCTTTTTGCCTGATTGACCAGCGGAATCGTCTTGGGGCGCCTGCCGCCGAAGAGGAATGCCGAAATGGGGACGCCCTTGGGGTCTTCCCATTCTTTGGCGATTGCCGGGCATTGCTTTGCCGGTGCGGTAAAGCGTGAGTTGGGGTGCGCCGCCGGCTCCTGATTCTTGTCCGCCTTGTTCTGCGTCCATGGTTTGCCCTTCCAGTCGGTCAGCGCGCCGGGGGCATCGTAGCCAATGCCTTCCCACCAGACATCTTTTTCCGCCGTGAGGGCGACGTTCGTGTAAATCGTGTTTTGCTTGATTGATTCCATCGCGTTGTGGTTGCTTTCGTTGTTGGTGCCGGGGGCGACGCCGAAGAAGCCCGCTTCGGGGTTTATGGCATAGAGCCGCCCGTCCGCGCCGAATTTCATCCAGGCGATGTCGTCGCCGACTGTTTCGACCTTCCAGCCGGGGAGGGTGGGAATCAACATGGCGAGGTTCGTCTTGCCGCAGGCCGAGGGAAACGCGCCGGTGATATACTTTACCACGCCTTGCGGGTTGGTAATCTTGAGGATGAGCATGTGTTCGGCGAGCCAGCCTTCGTCCCGTGCCAGAACCGAGGCGATGCGGAGGGCGAGGCACTTTTTGCCGAGCAGGGCGTTCCCGCCGTAACCGGAGCCGTAGGACCAGATTTCGCGCGTTTCGGGGAAGTGGGATATGTATTTTTTATCGATCGGCGCGCAGGGCCAGGTGCCGTTGTCCTTTTCGCCCGCGGAGAGCGGCTTGCCGATAGAATGATAGCAGGGGACGAAGAACCCGTCCGCGCCGAGCACGTCGAGGACTTTCGTCCCCACGCGCGCCATGATGTGCATATTCGCGACGACGTAGGGCGAATCGGTAATTTCGACGCCGATTTTCGCAATGTCCGAGCCGATTGGACCCATCGAGTAGGGGATGACGAACATCGTGCGCCCCTTCATGCATGCTTTGTAGAGAGCGCTCATCGTCTTTTTCAGCTCGGCGGGGTCGATCCAGTTATTGGTAGGTCCCGCGTCGTCCTTCGACTTCGAGGCGATATAGGTGCGCGCTTCGACGCGGGCAACGTCCGACGGGTCGGAGCGGAAGAGGAAGCATCCGGGGAGCTTCTTCGGGTTCAGCTCGGTGGCGAGCCCTGCCTCCTTCATTAGCGCGATCATGCGGTCGTACTCAGCGCGAGTGCCGTCGCAAACCTCAATCGAGTCCGGCATCATCAGGGCGGCTGCCTCCTCGATCCATTTTTTCAAAGCTCCATGCTTCAATTCACTTAGTTTCATAATTTTCTCCTTACAAAAATTAGTCTATCATCTTACAAAAATTAATCTATCATCTCCCGCCCCCCGTTCTCACATTGAACGGAAGGCAGAAAGCGCCTGTGGCGGCGCCTAAGGCGCTTTCACCCTCATCCCTCCTGTTCTCACATTGAACGGAAGTCAAAAAGCGCCTGTGGCGCCCCGTTCTCTTATTTGAACAGAGGGCATGAAGCGTCCTTGACGGCGCCTCTTAAACGTCAGCTAGCATAGTATAATAGAAAACGTTTACAATGTATAGCCCCCACTTCAGGCGATAAACGCGTAGCCCTCCCAATTCGTCCGAGAAGCCCTCACGCACTTGAGCAGGGGGAAGGCAATCTCAGGTACGCGGCACAAGCGCTAAAGCGCCAGCGCTCGCTGCAATACACGACGCCACGAGCATTTGCTGGAAGCGCCGCATCCTGTTTCGGAACGCCCTTTTCTGACTAAATGCAAGACTTAAACCGCCTGTGTCGGCGGTTACCGCGCGCTTTTCTGTTAGGGCTTCACTGTTAGCCGATAAACGCAACGCCCACCCAATATGTCGAAAAGCCCTCACGCACTTGTGCTGCGGAGGAATTTTCTGACGTAGCGGGCGGCGCACAGGCTCACCTAAAGGTGAACCTGCAATATGGCTTAGTGTTAGGGCGTCCTGCGCCACGCCATGAACGATTAGTCGCAACAACGCCCTTGCGGGCGCGT
>JAITNZ010000061.1 GCA_031290205.1 Spirochaetaceae bacterium | reverse complement strand
GTGAAATGTCAAGTGGAATAAATTCGTAAAATACAGGTTTAGCCGTTTCTCATGAGGGTTTCACGCCTTTTTTGCAATAATTTTGATTCTGTAGATATAATTTTATAGGGAATTTAGGTAATAACAAAGGCGGCATTTGGACTTCAGATCAACGTAGATGTCTACGACAGCGTAAAATACCGCATGACTGTCTCTTCCCAAAGGGGGGGCGTAAGCGCTGTCAGTCCATGCGGGGTGATGCTGGAACATAGGCAGCGGACAGCGTATACGTTCCCGTTAGTATCAAGGTATCGCGCGACGCGCCTGCGGCAATAAACATGCTTTCGCCGGCTTGAAGTGTACGGGGGGGGGCGCCGTCTTTATCTTGCATGACAAGAGCGCCGGCAATAAGCACCAGAATGACGGGACCCGGCAAGCTCATTTTTTTTATTTCTCCTTCCCTGCCTTTAATCAGCACGAGGCGGAATTCAGCGGTGCTTGTGGGATATTCAAAATAGCCATCGGTATCGGGTTTTATAATGTGCGGCATAAAAGGTTCTAATGTTAATATCGCAATCAAATCGTGCGGGCTCACCTGTTTTTGGGTAAGCCCGCCGCGTAGCACATTATCTGAGTTTGCCATCAACTCAACGGCGAAACCCGATATATACGAGTGAAGAATCCCCGGCGGCAGAAAAATTGCCTCCTCCGGGTGTAAGTCTATCAGATTTAGATAGAGCGGAGCTAATAGCGCGTGGTCAAGGGGGAATTGCTGATTGAATGAGGCAAGCAGCTCCCATTCGCGGGTAAAGTCCGGCTCCGTTCGCGCAATATACGCGATATTATTGATGATATGGTCGGATATTTTTTTTCGTTCACCAATACTGAGCGAAAAAAGTTTTTCTAAAAGAAGTTTATACCCCTCCCCCTCCCCAACGTGTAAGAATGACGCGCTCAAAAAAGTGAACTGGGGGCAATCCAATTTTTTTAACAGTCCGGCAATTTCGTGCACGGGGCGGAATCCGCAGAGGGCACGGAACGGGCTTATCGCGCAAAGTATCTCTGGTTTATGATTGGCGTCTTTATAATTACGCCGGCGTCCGTCAAGCGGGATTTTTTTTTGATTCTCCCGTGTAAACCCGCATTTTGCCTGTTCACGGTTGGGATGAGCCTGTATCGAAAGCGGTTTTTCGGCGGCGAGCAGTTTGAACAAATAGGGAAACCCCCCACCGTGCGCGGCGAGGGTAGCCCCGAGAAAAAATTTTTTATCACTTTCAATTAAGGCATCAAGAGGAGTAGTGCCGATTTCGACGATTGCTCGGGACGGCGAGGCGCGGTGCGCCCCCATCCAAAGCTCGGCATAGGGCTCACCCGTATCATTCTTTATCTGTAATAATTCGGGGATGCATTTGGGCGATCCCCAGTCGTAGTGTTTGATTTCGTTCTGTAAAAGATAGACGCCCTCCATTTTCTTTTGCTGCCTCCCTCTTCGCTTTCAGGGCTTTCAGCTTCTTTTGCGGCATCCCCCTTCGCTTCCAGAGCTTCCAACACTTTCAGTTATCTAGACGCTCTCTTCGCTCAGTCTGCGGTAATGCCTTGTCAATCTTTTCGATTAAATCCAAAAGCCGCTCCTCAGTCTGTATCGCCTCAAGAGCGGCTTCATCAGTCTTGCTTCGAGTGCGTATCTTTTCTATATCGTCGGTGAGCACGATGCCGGTGAGTATCGCAAGCTTCAGGGGGTCTTCAATGCCTGTACTCCTCCGCGTATTTTCCAGCGAAACACGATAACGCTCGTAGACAGCCTGCAAATATGCGGGCTCCCCTTCGACAGTGAGCGAAAAAGATGTTCCTAAGAGGTCAACGCGAAACGCAACAGACTTCGGCATAAGACGCAGAAAAGCTAAAAAATGCCCAGATCGGGAAAGCTTTCTTTTTCCTCTTCCTGCTCCTCAGCGGCAGGCTCATCGTCAAACTCAGTTTCGAGGGGCGCTTCAAAGTCAGCCTGCTTTTCTTCAGGCGGCGCCGCACTCTGGGTAACGGGAGCAGCCGGACGATGCGGGGGCGCATGGACCTCAGCCTTTGCGCCGGAGCTCCCCCCCCCCATATCGTCTTCGAATTTGTTCAGCCGGTTGAGGGCGGAAATGATGCCTTCCTCAATCTTGCCCTGATCTTCCCTAAAACGCTGGATAAGAACCTCAAGCTCTTCAACGCGCTTCTGGCAGTCGCCCAGCTTACTCTTCAACAAGGCGTTTTCTTCGTTCACCTGATCGACATACGCGATTGCCTTGATGACCCGCGACTCTAAGAGCCGGACTTGTTCAATAGATACCATGCTATGCCCCCAATGCCTGTTTTGCTTTTTCGGCGATGACCTTGAAGGCTTCCGCGTCTTCTATTGCAAGAAGCGCCAGTGCCTTCCGGTTAATTTCGATTCCCGCTTTTGCAAGCCCGTCAATCAAGCGCGAATAGGAAAGCCCCAGCGCGCGGCTTGCCGCATTGATTCTGATGATCCATAGCCTGCGGAAGTCAGCCTTGCGATCGCGCCGGTCGCGGTAGGCATAGGAAAGCGCCTTTGCGACGGCATCCTTCGCCGTTTTGAAATTGGTATGGCGCCGACCCCAGTAGCCTTTCGCCTGTTTGAGTATTTTTTTTCGATGTTCCTTTCTTTTGGTACCATCAATCGCTCTCGACATATTATTTCTCCTTATTCAAATATTTTTCCAGCGCCTCAAACTTAGCACAGGTCTCCTTGCTTGAGTTTTTGAGCCGCTCCCGAGCCGCCGCGCTTGTCGAATGCAACGGCAGCATCTTGGTCCAGGGGGATTTTTTAGCCGTAAGGCAGCAGTTTTTTTCTGACAACCGGCACATTTACCGACGCCAAAATCCCCGTCCGGCGGAGATTCCTCTTCCGCTTCGTCGACTTCTTGGTAAGGATATGGCGAAGATTTGACTTTTTATACTTCACCTTCCCCGTTCCCGTAAAGGAAAACCGCTTGGCGGCGCTCTTCCTCGTCTTCATTTTAGGCATACACTTCTCCTTAAAAAATCAGTCATTCATGCATCCCGTTTTCTTATCGAACGGAAGGCTAAAAGCGTCATCGACGCCTCTCAAATTATTTTAACCACGAACCTCGAACCACAAAACCACCCTAAATGGTATAAGATCCAGTTCGCATCGTGAACCATTACCCATTAGCCACTCGTTCCCTTATCGAACGGAGGGTCAAAAGCGCCTGTGGCGCCGCCACTTTGCGCCGGTTTTTTTGCTTTTGGGCTTACGACCATCGACATACACTTGCCTTCCATTGTTGGCGGCTTATCGAGAATGTATTCGCACTCGAGTTTCGCCAGAACATCGTCGAGGACGACTTTTCCGAGTTCCGTATGAGCCAGTTCACGACCCTTAAAACGAATTGTTACCTTTACTTTGTTACCTTCGCTTAAAAAATCGCTGACATGTTTCGACTTAAAATCGAGATCATGGTCATCAATCTTGGGCTGCATTCGAATCTCTTTTAATTTGAGCAATTTTTGTTTCTTTTTGGACTCTTTGCTTTTTTTCTCGTTATCGAACTTGAACTTGCCGTAATTCATGATCTTGACGACCGGCGGGCTTGCCTGCGGGGCAACCTCGACCAAATCAAGACTCTCTTCACGAGCAAGGGCAAGCGCTTCCGATGTCGAAAGAACACGCTGCTCCCCATCTTCATTTATAAGACGGACTTCGCGCACCCTAATATGCTCATTAATCCGTAAATCCTTTTCCGCCAACATACCTCCAGAACGGTTTCCAAGGGCACAGCCGTGCCCTACCGTGAGTTTCGAAAATTGTAGCATATTTGAATTTTTTTGTAAAGAGGGCTGCTTCAAACGGGTGCACTTCAAAATTCTGGGTAAATCAGCCGGCACTTATGGTAGTAATCCAGTAGAGGAGGGGGAAGTCTCCCCCTACGGGCGCACTGCGTTGCGCCCTACCCCCTCTGCGGGGCGCCGCCCCGCCCAGCCGCCGCGCCCGTAGGGCGTTTATCCAGCGGCATTCGTAGAGGC
>JAITNZ010000215.1 GCA_031290205.1 Spirochaetaceae bacterium | reverse complement strand
CATCTTAAGGCTCTTGGAAGGAAAGTATGGTTGATATTCAGCGAGTCAAGGAGGAACGCGGCATCAAACTTGAAAAAGTCGGTATTAAGAGGCTACGTTACCCCATCCGTGTCCTGGTTAAAGGAGAGTCGAGCTATCAGACGCCGGTCGCGACGGCGGAGCTTGCCGTCGAGGTGCCTTACGATATCAAGGGCACCCACATGAGCCGTTTCACCAAAATCGTGCATAAATATAAAGACGAGATTCACGGGCAGCATTTTATCGATATGCTGCGCGATATAAAAAATGAACTCGAGACGCCCCGCGCCTATGCTAAGTTTGCGTTTCCCTTTTATCTGGAAAAAAATGCGCCGGTTTCCCGCGAAGTCAGCTTGATGGAATATCTCTGCGAACTCGAAGGGTTTACCGACGGCGAAAATGACGCGATGTCTATCAGCGTTTCGGTGCCGATTACGACGCTCTGCCCCTGCTCGAAGGCAATTTCCGAAATGGGGGCGCACAATCAGCGTGCCGATGTCCGCGTTGTCGTCGATGTTTCCAACGAGATGCTCTGGATTGAGGATGTCATTCAGGCGGTCGAAGATTCCGCCTCTTCCCCGCTCTATTCGCTCTTAAAACGGGTGGACGAAAAGTATGTGACCGAACAGGCGTATAAAAACCCTCAGTTTGTCGAAGATGTCGTGCGTGAAGTCTATGGGCGCATCGAAAAATTATACAAGAGCACGGCGAATTGCAATTTTACGATTGAGTGTGAAAGCTACGAGTCGATACACAACCACAACGCGTTTGCCAGCACCAGCTACCGGCACGAGCCATGAATCATCATTTTTTACCCCTTCTTGACTTTATCCAAAACAGCAGAGCGCTTGCCGTTGAGCTGGAAACAGAGCTTACCAAGCGCCCCGCGCTCTCCCCCGATTCGGGCGGCGAGGGCGAGCTTGACAAGTGCGAGTTTCTTGAAGGCTGGCTGCGCGCCCACGGGCTGGGCAATTTGCGGCGAATCGACATTCCCGACTCGAGGGCGAAGGGCGGCGTGCGCCCGAACCTCATTCTCACGATCGAGGGGAAGGCTGAGGGGGGGGCGCGCCTCTGGATAATCAGCCATACCGATGTGGTGCCGCCCGGCGAGGCAAAGCTCTGGGCGGGCGACCCGTGGACGGTCGTCGAAAAGGACGGGAAGCTCTACGGGCGCGGCGTCGAGGATAACCAGCAAGGGCTTGTTTCGTCAGTGCTCGCGGCGCTCGCATTTGTCGAAAACGGGCTAAAACCGGCGCGGACGGTAAAGCTCCTCTTTGTCGCCGACGAAGAGTGCGGCAACAAGTTCGGCATGGACGCGCTCCTCAAACTGGAGCAAAAATCGGCGGAGCCGCTGTTTCGCGAAGGCGACATGGCGCTGATACCCGACGGCGGCGACAGCAAAGGGCAGACGATAGAGATTGCCGAAAAAAACCTTGTCTGGGCAAAATTCACCACGACGGGAGTGCAGGCGCACGGGTCGCGCCCTGATTTGGGGGCAAATGCCGCTCTTGCAGGAAGCGCGCTCGCCCTCGCTCTGCACGAGGGGCTGGCGGCGCAATTCGGCGAAACGGACGCGCTCTTCAATCCGCCTTATTCAACGTTCGAGCCCACCAAGAAAGAAGCGAACGTCCCCAATGTCAACACGATTCCCGGCGAAGATGTTTTTTACATGGATATGAGGATACTCCCCCGCTACCCGATAAAGCTGGTTGCCGGCGCAATCGGGCGCATCGCGTGCGAAATCGAAAGCGCATATCATGTGAATATAGTTTTTGAATTTTTGCAGAGCGTCGAGTCAAAACCGACCGCCCCCGATGCCCCGCTCGTCCGCCTGCTTAGCGAAAAGATACGGGAAACGCTCGGGGTGGACGCCCGCCCCATCGGGATTGGCGGCGGCACGGTGGGGGCGGCGTTGCGCAACCGGGGCATCGACTCGGTGGTGTGGTCGCCGATAGACGACACCGCCCATCAGCCAAACGAATACGCGCTGGTGCAAAACATCCTCGACGGCGCGAAAGTCATGGCAGCAGTGATGGATACATTACTCACTACTCTTCCAACGTAATAAAAACTGTTGGAGTTTGTTGAAAAAGAAAACTACGATGGTTACGACGATGCCGATAACTAACACGCCGGTAATGATGCGTGTGTAATCGCCTAAATCAGAAAAATTTTTTACATAGTAGCCAAGCCCGCTTCGCGCGCCTATCATCTCGGCAGAAGTGAGCAAGATAAACGATACGCTTAAGCCTTGATTGCAACCGATAAAAATTTGCGAGAGCGATGCCGGTAAAATAATCTGAAAGAGCATAGACAACTTCCCCACATTGAGCGATCTGCCCGAATCAATAATTTCTCTTTCAACATTGAGCACCCCGCTCATCGTGCCGGCAAGTGCGGGCCAAAAAGATGCGAGGAAAATCACCATCACAGAAACCGAGCGGAATGTCGGCAGCAGCGCAATCCCGTAAGGAATATACACTACAGGCGGAATCGAGCTTAAAAACTTTGAAATATATGTCGCCGCGCTACCAAGCCGCACACTCCAGCCGAGAAACAGCCCCAGCGGAATTGCTACGATGAGCGCCAACAAATAACCTTGAACGACGATGCCGAGTGAAGTTCCAATATTTTCAAAAATTATTGGACCGTCACGAACTGCTTGTTCAAACACCGCGCCTGGGGGCGGAAAAAATGATGGCTTCAGTATATTGAATTTTGCCGTGAGCAATTCCCATATAATGAGCAAGAGATACAGAAAACTTACGATATCGCAAAATAAATTATCACGAAATAAATTCATGCCGCGTTTGTTTTTGCCGAATGCTAAAACCACTATGCAGAGAAGTTCAAGTGCAAGGACAAAAATTATTTCGCCTTGTCGTAATCCTGAACCGACCTTATCTGGTAAAAATTGTATCGCCAAAAAAAGTAGCAACAAGATGTGGCACAAACGGAAATAAAAGCGGTGTCCATGGGCGCGCACTCGCCGAGTGCGTTCAATAAAATCAGTCATATACCTCTTCCATAATCATCAAAAAATAAAGCGAGCAATTCTTTGCGCAGCCGCGTGTATTCTTCGGTTTGCGCGAGCATTTCGCGTTTGTGCGGACGCGCGAACGGAATGGTCAATTCGCGTAATATCCGACCCGGATTGCTTGCCATCATAATAATCCTGTCCGAAAGGAGAATCGCTTCATCAATATCATGCGTAACAAAAACCACAGTTTTCCGTTGTTTGCCGGTTAGCGGAGCGGCAGTGAGCGTAGCGCCGTCAAATGGATAGACCACATCGTTGTCATCTTCTTCATCTATGCCTTCCCACAAACGTAAGAGCAGTTCCTGCAATATAGAACGGTTCTTCGCATCCACCGCGCCGAAGGGTTCGTCCATCAAAAGGATTTCGGCATCAAGCGCGAGCGAACGGGCGATGGCAACCCGCTGCCGCATACCGCCGGAAAGTTGCGCGGGATATTTATTGCCGACATTCCGCAGCCCAACCTTCTCTAAAAAATCATCAGCTATGCTCAGCCGTTCATTTTTGGAAAGCGGTTTTTTAATTTGTTTGATGGCGAACGCGATGTTGTTCCGCGCCGTCATCCACGGGAAGAGCGAATAATGCTGAAACACAAACGCCCTGTCCTCGCCGGGTCCGGTTAACGGTTTCCCGTTAATGGTAAGCACACCGGAATCAGGTGCGCGTAACCCGCCGAGTGTGCGAAGCAACGTGCTTTTACCGCAGCCCGACGCGCCTATCACGCTGACAAATTCGCCTTGCCGCACCGTAAATGAAACATGATCAAGCGCAGTAAACAGCTGATTCCCATCAGCATATTCAACGCATAGACCGTCAACTTCGATAGTGTTCATTTATCTATTATTCATACTGATTAAAATGCGCGAGTAAGTCTTGGTATATGCTGTCGTTAGGTTCCAGCTTCAACATATCGTCTAACGCCGCTTTATATATTGCGGTGTTGTAGAGCGCCTCAATGTTGTAATCGTTGGTATACCCAATATCCACAACGCCCTCTTTCAATGCGACCATCGCCTTCTTGTCGGGGTCGGGTCCTGAAACATTGTGTCCGCCATAAACTTCATACTCGACAAACTCACGCTTTAAGGGGATATACTTGTTCACATCATCAATGGTCTTCTCGTGATTCAACTGCGAAAACCGATACGCCTTGATAAACGCTCGTTCCGCCGCCTGAAATAACGCTGGATTTGCCTTCAAAGTCGGCGTTAAAGCCATCTGCCTGCAACAAGGCTGATCATGAAATTCTGATAATTCATTACAATTGTAAACGACCGAATACCCATCTTCACGCGCACGCGAACCATAGGGCGAATAAATCGATACCGCATCAATTTCCTTGCTTTGCATCGCGTTATACGCCTCGGTCTGGCTCGCAAAATACACGATGTTGACATCCTTGCCCACCGTCATATTATTGTTTTTGAAGAGCACCATCAGTTCATAATCCTGCACGCTGTTCTTAAATACCGCGACATTCTTCCCACGCAGAATGTTGATATCGCCTTGCTTGTAGTCGGGCGGCACCAGTTCCGATTTAATTACATATCCATGTCCGTTAGTCATCGCCCCGGCAAAGATTGTAAGGTCGTGCCCCGTCGCCTGAAACGTGATCGCCGGCACCGAGCCGATAAATGCCGCGTCGAGTTTTCCCGACTCAATGCCCGCCGCCAATTCCGACGAACTGGAAAACTGGGTAAGCTGACCGTCTAAGCCTTCTTCGCGAAAAAAGCCTTCTTCCTGTGCGACAAATGCCAAAAGGTGCGCCGTCGAATTAAGATGCCCCAATCTGAACGGAACAAGCTCCCCCGCCGCCGCAGCTTCCCCCTTTTTCGCGCAGGAAGAGGCAAGAGCCAAAACGGAAAGCACGATAAAAACTGAAAATAGATACTTTCTTTGCACAATAAATCTCCTGTAAAAAATATTTTTCCCTACATCAATACGGAATGGACGAATTATGAAATAAAACAAATCGAAAGTCAATACCTCCAGCGCCTCCCGCACTTGGGCTAAATGCGACTTTCCCTGATTTCTGCGGCGGTTTTCTCAGAAAAATACTATTGCGGGCTCCCGTCATGGGAAACACACGGGACCCCCAGAGGTTCCCCCCGTGTGTTTCCCATGACACCCGCGCGATAACATCCTTCCCTTCCGAGAGAGCGCCGCAGCATTTTTTAAAATGCACATTCAGCCCATGTGGTGAGGGCTTCCCGACGAATTGAGTGAGCTACGCGTTTTCCGCCTTACAGAAATGCCTTTACCGTAAAGATGCAGCGTGCATATCAATGTCGATACGTCTTTGAGGCTCCCTGAATATATCGTTTGATATACCGGCAATCTTGATTCTTCTCCAAACAAAAGGCGGACGTTTATCTGTTTTAAGTCTTCG
>JAITNZ010000163.1 GCA_031290205.1 Spirochaetaceae bacterium | reverse complement strand
CTCGTGGCGCCGCCGCCACAGGCGGTTTCAGCCTTGCCGTTGGTATGAAAAGGGCGATTCGATACAGGAAGCGGCGCTTTACCATAAAGCGCGCGGCAAGGAGCATGGCAGCGAGCGCGAGCGCGGAGCGCTTGTGCCGCTGACCGAGAAAGCCTTCCCCTGCTCGTGGCGTCGTGTATTGCAGCGAGCACGGCGCGTAGCGCGTGTGCCGCGTACCTGAGAAAGCCTTCCCCCAGACCAGAGTAGCACTTTTTCCCCGATAATTAAATCATAGCATCTTTACTGTAGGGGGGCGTTGCGGGGGGCTGTGCCCCCCGCGGGATGGGTAGCGCGCAACAACGTGCGCGCGTAGGGGGGGGCTCCCCCCTTCTTCATCTCATCTCTTCTCTCCCTATTTCCCCCCTCGTCGAAAAGCCCTCACCACTTGAGCTGTGGGGGATTATGCTGACGTAGCACAAGCGGGTAGGTGCTGATGGGGTTTTATGGTATAATGGCTTATGATTCTTTTTGACCCTGCCGCAGATGCCGGTTGGTTGGATTACGGCATCTTGATTCCTTTTCCGGCGGATCGCCCTGCGAAAATTGTTGATTTTCTGGGGGAAGCCGCGCGGCGTTTTCCTGGTCCGGTGCTGCAGCTTGACCAGGCGCTCGAACTACTCGGTGAAAAGGCGCCTTTTGCGGTCGAACAGCGCGATGTGGAATTGATTCACGCAAGCGATTATGTCGAGGTGCTCTTTCAAAAAGGGGATGATGCGCCGCTCACCCGCGCGCTGCTCGATATTTATGAGCTTATTGATGCGGACGGCAAGCCGAACCGGTATGATGCGGCGCGGGCGGTAAAGCCTATGCGGGATATGTTCGAGCGGGCGATTCTGGGGCGGCTGGCGGGCTCCTACGTTGCCGCGCGGCTGGCGCTGGAGGGCGGCGAGGGCTTTTGTTACTATCTTGCCGGCGGCAACCACCATGCGCGCTACGAGTGGGGGGCGGGCTTCTGCGTGCTCAACGATGTGGTGTTCACGGCGCGGAAGCTCCAACATGAGCGGCGGGCGAAACTCATCTGGATTATTGATGTTGACGCGCACAAGGGCTGCGGCAGCGCGGAACTGGTTGATTTTATCAGACGGGGGCTTAATCCTCATTCGTTTGAGGAGGGTTGCGGCATTCTCACGCTGTCGGCGCACATGGCGCGGGGCTGGCCCCTCGATGCTGAAACGCTTAGCGGATCGCTCCCCGACCGCGCGCCGAATATTAGCTCGGATATTGAAATCCCGATAGAGGCGGGTGAAGAGGCGCTCTACAATCAGAAACTCGAGGCGGGCTTGCGGCGGCTGGAAGATCTTTCGGGCGGGGCGGCTTGCGACCTTGCCATTGTCGTGGACGGCGCAGACCCTTACGAAAAGGACGAGCTTGCGTCGGCGGCGCTTCTTGCCCTTACGCTGGGGCAACTTGTTGAACGCGGCAATTTGATATATACTTTTTTGAGTGAACGGGGGATAAAGAGCGTATGGCTCTTAGCCGGAGGGTACGGGGAGCGGGCTTGGGAGCCTGCCGCGTATTTTTTAGAATCATTAGCAGCCGCTCCGTTGGCGACTAAGGGGCTTACATGAATCAGACGGTACAGAATCTTGCTAAACTAGGTATTGCGATACCCGAGCTGTCGATGCTTGCAAAAAACATTGATATTGAAAAATGGGCAGTTATCGCCTGCGACCAGCATACTCAGGATAAACATTATTGGAAGCGTGTCGAGGATTTTGCGGGCAATGCTCCTTCGGCAGTGAATATTATTTTCCCCGAAGCCTATCTTGAAGATGCCGATAAGGCGCAGCGGATAGCGAAAATCCACCGCGTTATGGCTGATTATCTTAAAGATGAGTATAGCAAGGATAACGCGATACTGGTGCCGCCGCGCAACGCGGGGGTTTTTGTCGAGCGGCACTGTTTGCACGGAATCCGCAAGGGGCTGATTCTTGCGCTCGACCTTGAACACTATGACTGGCGACAGGGCACGCAATCGCTTATTCGCGCGAGCGAAGAGACTATCGCCGAGCGGCTGCCGCCTCGTATGGAAATCAGGATGAACGCGCCGCTTGAATGCCCGCATATCCTCATTTTCGTTGACGATAAAGAAAACGTGCTGTTGCAATTACTCGAAAAGATTTTAAGGGGCGCACCCACAGCGTATCAGAGCCCACTGATGTTCGGCGGCGGTTCGGTTTCCGGGCGGCTGCTCTACCGTAAGAATGATTGGGATTTTATCGGCGATTCGTTCAATCATCTGTTGCGGCATGCGCAAACGCAACTAGGGACGGATTTTTTATTTGCTGTCGGTGATGGGAATCATTCGCTTGCCGCGGCGAAAGAGGTCTGGATGCGCTACAAGGCGGCGCATGCGGGGGAGGCGGGCATCATGGAACATCCGGCGCGCTGGGCGCTTGCCGAAGTCGTCAATCTGCATGATATCGCGCTTGTGTGGACACCGATTCACCGACTGTTGCTCAACATTGATTTTGAGGCGGCGCTTAACGCTTTGCGAAAGCTGCCCGATTTCAGTTTGAAAGAAGCCGGTTCCAAGGCTGAGTCTGTCAAATGGGTTGGCGAGAGCGAGACGCCGAACAACCGCTATGGGCTTATTTCGCGGGATGGGCTTGTCTGCGTCGAGTCGCGCGGCGCTTATGCGGCGACCATAGACTTGGAGCCTCTGCTCGAAGCGCTGGTCAAAGAGCATGAGGGGGCGGCAATCGACTATATTCATGGGGAAGAAGATCTGTTCGCCCACGCAAGCGGCGGCGACAAAAATGTAGGCGTCCTCCTTCCGCCTTTCCGTCCAGAGGGGCTTTTCAAGAGTATCGCCGCAAACGGACCGCTACCCCGAAAGAGTTTTTCGATAGGCGAGGCGTGTGAAAAACGCTACTATCTTGAATGCAGAAAATTATTTTGATAGACTGAAAAAGCTGAAAAACTGAAAACGCCGGCGTGGTGAAATGGTAGACACGGTAGACTCAAAATCTACTGGGCGCAAGCTCGTGACGGTTCAAGTCCGTCCGCCGGCAGGAATCCCTCGATATAGTCCACTCTCACAATAAAGCACCATGATGAGGAGCGCCCGCCGTCTGGGTAGCTCCGCTTGTAACTCTATATGAAACATATCAGGTAGGAAAAATCGACCCGATACCGGAGATGCAGTTTACAAGCCGGAATATATTCCAAGAATGGCCAAAGCGGGAAAGCGGGAACTCCGCTGCCGGCGCGAAACGCAACGGTTTTACCCGAAACATTTACGGCGGGCGACATACGAAAATCAACGATAAAAGATTTCGGGCACACGTATTTTGTATCCGTCAAATCATCCCATTCAACATTTCACATTCCAAGGGAGTAAAGCCTGCCAGTCTGCAAGGGAAGAAGCGCGTGGGGCATGATCAAAGAGGTAGGTTAAATAGCGTGAGGGGA